>CACBGS010000003.1 GCA_902538855.1 uncultured Coxiella sp. | reverse complement strand
TATATACCTTGCAAAAGATCTACTCGTTAACTTTATTGCTGGTATCTTGCTGCTGTTTACCAAACCTTTTAAGCAAAGTGACGTCATAACAGTGGGCGATGTTACTGGGCCTGTAACTAGTATTGACTTGTGCTACGTGACACTAGATTCTGAAGGCAAATCCTTGTGTATTCCCTGTGGTAATTTTTTACGAGAGAGCTTTAGCATCGATAGTGTCAAGAAAACGCCTAGGCTAACAAGAAAAAAAGCTGTTAAGAAGACATAGCTATCCTCCTATTTGCCATCTTATTGATTTTTTGATTAGCGTATTATTATATATTGATAATCACCTTAGTGTGAGCACTTGTGTGTTTGCATATATTTTTTTTATAGTGCTATACTGATTTTATGCATGTAAGAATTATGATTATGAAAAATTACCTTAATACACAGAACAATCTACAGAAACAACCTAAACTCGCATCAGCACGATCACTAAGCATGTTGCCTGGTATACATTACGCTATTAAACATAGACAGCTGCAAGAAGCATTATTTTTTATCAATAAAGCAACTCTTTCAGATCTGTGCAGCCCACATAGACCCGTTTTACAATCTGCATGTAAGC
This sequence comes from uncultured Coxiella sp., assembly GCA_902538855.1. Taxonomy (GTDB): domain Bacteria; phylum Pseudomonadota; class Gammaproteobacteria; order Comchoanobacterales; family Comchoanobacteraceae; genus CACBGS01. The sequence continues at coordinate 75,903 of CACBGS010000003.1, read as the reverse complement.
ATGACTATATTCCACTTGTAACTACTATCATACAAAGAGCACGTGCTCTTGGTGGTTTAAATAAAGTAATTGGCTATAGCGGGGACAATGGTGCATCTGCACTTGCTCTTGCTGCAAAAAATAATAGCCTAGATTCATTAAAACTATTACTTTCTCTTGATGATGATAACCTTCTCTACTGCCAGGCAAGTGATCTTTTACATAATCATGAACGCCTTTTAAGTAATAATGTTATAGATGCGTTGAGCTATCACCTTCAGTTTATTGAATTACTAAGACATGAAAACTTTAAGCAAGCAGTTAAAATGGTTTATCAAATGCATATAAAGCAACGTCCATGGAAAATAATACAACAACATTGGAATAAACTTTCACCTTATATACATAATGATGCCATTTCAATGAAAAATATTGATCATAGGAAAGTTGCAAGAAGCTTATTACAAGAACTTATTACCTATACTCAGCTATATTACTAATTTAGTTAAGCACAATAGCGTAAGTGACTCTATCATTAACAAGTTGCTGCATAAAATTATAGTATTAGCAATAAACTCCATAGCTGTATTAGCTGTAGTAAGTTTATTACCAATACTATTTTTTGGTAATATTAAAGCTGCTCTGCGTGCTCAGTTAGATATTCAGAAATACCCTCAGCATTTGGCTGGAAAGCTGCGCGACCTTGCTGCCAGCCGGCAGGACAGACCTCTCCATGCTTATCAGCAAACTGTAATGCATCTACAAGACGGACAAGCTCATCAATATTTCTACCTACAGGTAAATCATTGACCATGCTCACGCGCACCTGTTTTCTAGGATCGATAATAAAACTAGCCCTTAGAGCGACTCCTTCTGCTGGATGCTCGACACCATACGCTTGACATATTGTATGCTGGATATCAGCTGCCATAATATAATTAACTGGACCAATGCCACCCTTGCTGACAGGGGTCTCACGCCAGTGCTTATGACTGAACTCTGAATCAATAGAAATACTTATTACAACAGTATCTCTCTGCTTGAATGCCTGCATACGCTTATCAAGCGCAATCATTTCTGTAGGACAGACAAAAGTAAAATCTAGCGGATAGAAAAATAACAATGCATATTTCCCTTCAATTGTATCATATAGGTTAAAATCGTTTATGATTGTTCCATCAGCAGCCACGGCTGAAACTGTAAAATCCGGTGCTAGCTTTGTTACTTGCATGACATTCCTCTGTTATTGGTGGCCTTATTGTAACAAAAATTATAATATTTACCAATAAACTATACTCTAATTAGCTAACCTCTTTATTCTTTGACTGTATATGAGTAGTATCAGTATAGCTATATTTTTGGTGCTCGCACTTGAGGACAGTAGCCCTATGAGGATACCACTTAAAGCAAGGAGCACAGATTATTTAGAAAAAAGTAGCTGCCATCCTATTCTCACACCCTAGCAACCTTTCTCCAAGCGTAATGCTGATTACACTGTAGCTGGCACTTCTAGTGTACGAATAACAATGTTATCCCCTTTAACTTTTATTGCCTTTGTGTTAGCACTAAGGTATTTGTTGAAAAAATCAATCGCGTTTTTTTCATACCATGTAAGCATTCTTTCCATATATCCATCGTGATCTGCGCCTTCCAGTATAATAATATCTAATGGCTGCCTGGCAGTTTGCGCATCGAGTATCATTTTTTTAAAGTGGCCGTAATATGGGACTCGCGTATCGTTTTTGGCAAATAGAACCATAAGTGGTCTATTGTTTAAACTATCGATACCCATTTTTGCAGTATACTCATCAACATCCATTCCTAACCTGTAATGCATTAATAGCTCTTCCAAACTTATGATAATAGGTGATATAATGGATGGCACTTTATATCTTTTTAATTCGCTAGCAGCCACCGTTCTAGCATCGTATGCAGGGGTTTCTGCAAATACAGCTGCCAAATTTTTATCCTTGTAGAGTGCTATCATTGCAGTTAAACCGCCTAATGATATACCATGCACACCTATATTTTGGGATGGTATTTTTTTCTCTTTTTCTACCCAACTTTTCACCGATAATAAATCATCTGACTCGTATAGACCCACACTATGCTTATGAGTTGGACAACTACTATAACCATGATTTCTGTAATCAAATAGCAATACATTGAAGCCCGCTTGATGATACATACCTGCTAAATACAGCTGTCTTGAGCCATGCTTACTTGAGCGCAAACCATGTGCTAATATAATGGTCTTTTTTGTTTTTTTCTGTGCTGGCACCCACCAAGCGTCTAACTGAATTGTATCTGTTGTTTGAATACGATGATGCTGGTAAGGGCTTTTAATCCATTTGTTTTCCAATGGCAGTCTGGGTCCGGTATTTTTTTCAAATTCAAAAGCATATTCTGGGAGGTTAAGATAAGTTTTTGCTTTCGGTCGACAGGGCACATATAGCATCTTATCAACAATATTAATCATATACCCTATAGACAAAGCCGTTAATAGCAGCAGGGCCCCTAATCCAAGTCGTAATGTTTGGAATAAACTTTTTTGTGTATTATTAGCGTTATTTGCCACTTATGCATCCTGTATTTTAGATTAACAAAGCTTTGCATACATATACTGCAGCTATAAACCCAGCAAGCTCACCTATCAGGCTTGCAGGCACTGCGTGACGTGTACGCTTAACGCCTACTGCCCCAAAATAAACAGCTGCAATATATAAGCTGGTTTCCGTACTACCCATAATAGTTGCTGAGGTTAGTGCAATTATACTATCTGGGCCGTATTGGTCAATAAGATCATACATAATTCCGTTTGATGCTGCTCCTGAAAAAGGCCGCATTAAACCAAGGGGTACTAATTCTTTTGGAATGGCCAACCACGTTACTAATGGCTCAATTAAATTTGTTATTGTATTTATTGCGCCTGAGTCTTTAAGCATCCCAAAGGCGACAATGATGGCAATGAGATAAGGTATTATTTTTAAAATAACATCAACCGCCGTTCCTGCTCCCTCTAAAAATGAATCGAAAACCGCAACCCCTTTTCTAACCCCATGTAATATTATTCCTAAAATCACTGCGAATACACAATAACTGGAAATCATAGCTGATGTAACCATATACTTAATCCGTTTTAAACCAACCTAACCTTTGCATTATCAAGCATGCTGAGATTGACACTACAGTTGACGCTGCTGTTGCTAGTAGAGTGGTTGTTACTATCTGCATTGGATTCGTGCTGCCAGCAGCTGCCAGTGCAGCGATTGCTGTTGTAGGTAGCAACTGTACACTAGATGCGTTGATACACATAAACAAACACATTGCATCGCTTGCTACAGTTGGATTAGGATTAATTTTTTGTAATGCTTGCATCGCACGAATAGCTATAGGGGTTGCTGCATTGTTAAGACCAAGCATATTACTTGCTATTGATAACATTACACCACCCATTGCAGGATGATCATGTGGAATATCTGGAAATAAAAAACCAACCACTGGCCTAAGTAAGCGCACCAGGGATTTGACTAAGCCTCCATCCTCAGCAATTTTTACTACTCCAAGCCAAAATGCCATAGGGCCAACCATGCGCAATGCAATACTAAATGCCTTCTCGGCATTAGCTGGAATATGGTTTACCATAACTTCTACTTGATTATTAATAAGAGCAAAAAGACAAGCCAGACTTATCATTGCCACCCAAATTATATTGAACATGTATTATCCGTTAGCTATAATGACCGAGTATACAAGGAATATTAGTATGAATCAATATTTAACTATGCACAGCCGGCTGAATCATTTTGTGATATCTATTCTTATATTTTGTATATGGCAACCTGGTTTTGCCAAGCAAGATCGTATGGAGATGCTCTTAAGTCATAGCAAGGCTTCTCAGCTATCTGATTATGATAGCGTAGATAAAGACCTTAATCTATATTTTACACACTCTCTTCAACCTTCTGATGATATTGCTACCAGGGTTATCAAAGCTACTGATATTTTTTTAACACGTCCTTTTGTATTTGACAGTGTTGGTGATGGTAGTGATGGTGACTTTGATAGCCGTCCTACTCTAGCTACACATGGGTTTGATTGCATGAGCTTATCTAATGTGGTTCTAGCAATGGTCAGCAGTAATACTGTTTCTGATTTTTACCGTAACTATGATAGTATACGTTACCAGAAATTTCCTAAGTCTTATTTTTCACGCCATCATTTTATTAGCTTTCAATGGCATACTTATAATACTAAGCATGGCTTCATAACCGATATTACAAGAACTTTACAGTACCAAAATAAGCCTGTTAGTACTAGGCTTCACAGCAGCATTGACTATCCTGGCTGGCTTCAGTTTCAGAAGACATTACTTAATAAGAAAAAGCCGCTTAGTAAGAGCCAATTAAGTAGATGGCAGCAGACCTATCAAAATAGTAAACCTGTGCAAATAGATATTGATTATATAAGATTCTCTGACTTTTTATCTAATCCATCTACCACTAATGCTCTATTAGCACAAATACCAAGTGGCAGCATTGTATATTTTGTTACCCCACATTGGGATCTTAAAAAAGCAATCGGTACTGAATTAGATATCGCGCATCTAGGCTTTGTGATTGTCAGGGATAAAATTCATTATCTTCGTCATGCATCGAGTAGTATGAGGGCAGTTGTAGAAGTTAAGCTCGTTGACTACATCAAGGAAATGCACGAAAAATCCAAAACCTTTCAAGGCTTTACAGTTGAGCGCATTAATTTATTGCATCATGTTAGATAGGCGCGACCTAGTATTCCCGGCGTATTTGCACCGGTGATTGTAGATAGATCTACTGCTATTTTATTTATGTAGCAGTGGGCAAGCCATGCGAACAATGCCCCTTCTAAGGCTTCTGCTGGGATTCCCAGCTCTGCTGTTGTTTTAACTTGATGATTTGCTAGCGCCTGCTGTAGACTCTGTACTAAAAAGTTATTATGTACTCCTTTACCATAGAGATAGCATATGCTAGCGGTATTATTCTCTTGGTATACTTCTATGTCTTTTTTAATTGTAGCTACAGTTAAAGCAAGTAATGTCGCCTGAATATCTCTAGCTTCGTAATTATAGTCTTTGATGTGCTTTTCTAACCAACTGTATGAAAAGTAGTCTCTTCCGGTACTTTTTGGTATTTGCATTGAGAAATAAGTATCTTTTAGCAATGTGGCTAATAAGCCTGGTATTTGCTTACCTGATTGCGCCCAGTCACCATTGTGGTCATATGCAAGCCCCTTAGTTTTACCAATCCAGATATCAATTAATGCATTTGCAGGACCAATATCCCAGCCTATTAGCTTGTTGGTTTTAAGATTACATACTGTAGCGTTGGCTATGCCACCTAAATTCAAAAAAGTTGCCTGCTGCAGCCCACTACAGGCCACTAAATATCTACAAAAACCCGGTATAAGTGGTGCGCCTTGACCTCCTAGAGCAATATCGACAGATCTAAAATCATCTATTACTGGCAATTTTGTCGCTTGGGAGATCATTGCTGAGTTTACGCACTGCAATGTATACGGGTGCTTTGTATCAGGCTTATGGTGAATAGTTTGACCATGTACACCTATAGCTTTAATCTTATTTTTTGGTATGCCTATTTTCTCAATTGCTGCGTGTATTACCTTTATATATAGTTTACTAAGCTTATCTTTTAGCTCATAGTACTCTTGTACTGTAAGCTTACTATTTTCAACAGCCTGGAGAACTTCATTGCGTAATGCTGCTGGCATGTCTTGCTCATATATACCGAGCACTTCAATGCTAGTCTTAGTGATAGCACAGAAAACACAATCCACAGCGTCAGCACTGGTTCCAGAATTCACACCAAGATAAATTGATTTAGTTTCCAACTGTAAGCAACTCTCTAAACTTTAAAAAATACTCCAGTGCGCGACCTGCAAGTACAGACTTCTCAGGAAGCTTTTTGCCTAGAGGATTGATTGCAATACCATTACGCCTTAGCTCATAATGCAAATGAGGACCTGTAGCAATCCCACTTTTACCTACAAAGCCTATTATCTGTTTTTCAGCGACATAAGCACCTTCTTTGGTAGTTTTACTAAATCTAGATAAATGCGCGTAAGTTGATGTGTAATGTTTATCATGCCTGACTACCACCACATTACCAAAACCACCTTTCTTGCCAACAAACTCTATTTTGCCAGCTGCAGTTGCCCACACTGGTGAGCCGTAAGGCGCGGCAAAGTCAACTCCAAAATGTGGCCGCCTAACGCGTAATATTGGATGTATTCGACTTGGTGAAAACTCAGAACTTACATAAAACTTTTTTAACGGGTACCTTAAGAAAGTTGATGATAAACTACTTCCGTCACTATGGTAATATTGCGCTCGCTGGCCTTCTAACTTAAATTCAGTGGCACTCCATTTTTTACCGTGGTACTCAATATCAAGTGAGATAACATGCGGATTTTCATCTTGGCTAATCACCACATCAAATTTACTCATACTTGGAAGCTTATTAAGGCTTATATTAATATCATCTTTTACAAGATTAGTTATTGCTTGGATATCAGCTATACTTAGCCCGTGTTTTTGTCCGTCCACGAATAATGAGTTTTTTATAAAGAACTGTATTTTTTTGTACTTTGGTGGTTTATATGACTTTTGCTTTAGCACTGGCTCTGGCTCTTGTTTTTCTGCTGTGTTTTTTTTACCTACCCACATCTTAGCTATTTTTTTGCCTTTATCAAAATATATTTCTAGAAGCTGACCTGGGAATATTTTGTGTAATTTCTTTGCGTTGATTTCTTTTTTCATATAATTGTTTAAGTCTGAAAGAGGAATATGATTTCTCTGGAATATTTTTTCTAAGTTATCATTTTTTCTAACAATAACACTCAGTACATTATCGTTAGTTTGCGTGTCTTTTGCTGCCGGCTGCAAGCACATAAGAATACTACATATAATCAACAACAAACTACTGCTGAGTGTGTTTTTCATCCTATGTATGTGGCCTACCATCTGTTTCTACTCAAAATTTGCGAGTTACAAAATTACTATTCTGATAGTAATAGTAAATAATAACTATCTTAATTACCAGGAATGTTTCTATAATTTTTTTTAAGCCTTTATCTTACTTCAATTTAATATTTTATTCGCAATTGAATGTTTGCATATTTTTTTGATATATTGGTTAATGTTATAAACAAATAAAGATCTTAATGGTTTCTATGTCACTTGCAGATAATATCCTCACTGTCTCAGAGCTTAACTATAGAGTAAAATCAACCCTTGAAGCACAGCATGGCATGGTAAAAGTACAGGGAGAGGTTAGTAATCTATCAACCCCAAAATCTGGCCACATATACTTTACACTTAAAGACTCTGGTGCAGAAATTGCCTGCGCTATGTTCAAACGTTATGTGTCGTTAAATCAAGAAATGCACTTATTAAAAGAGGGTAATGCTTGCTGTGTTGAAGGCTTGATTACATTGTACCCACAACGTGGGCAATATCAGCTTATGGTGCATCGAGTATCACCGCATGGCGAAGGTATTTTGAGAAAAAAATATTTAATGCTGCATAAAAAACTTAAGCAGCAAGGTATTTTTGATGTTATTCACAAAAAACCTTTACCTGCGTTCCCCACTTCTGTTGCTGTTGTTACTTCTCCTGCTGCAGCAGGCTTGCAGGACCTGTTAGTTACACTCAAAAAAAGATTTCCTTTCTGTGCACTAACTATTTATCCAGCACAGGTCCAAGGTGATAACGCTGCTAAAGAATTAAGTAATGGCGTATTAGCTGCTGATAAGGCCAATCATGATGCGCTGATATTATGCCGGGGTGGCGGCTCCATTGAAGACTTGTGGTGCTTTAATGATGAGACTCTAGCCATGACTATTTTTCATGCTAATACTCCTATTATTAGCGCAGTTGGCCATGAAACAGACTGGACTATTTGTGATGAAGTTAGCGATGTTCGTGCAGCAACACCTACTCAGGCGGCTTTAATACTCACGCCTGACATGCAACAATTACATGATAAACTAGTCTATACCAAAGATAGTATGCATCAAAAGATATATGACTACCTTAATAAAAAACATTGGCATTACCGCTTACTTGTACAAAGATTGCGTCATCCACTAAGTATTATCAATGAACAGCAACAACAAATTTTACTACGGACTAAACAGCTGCAACATGCTATTTGGCGCTGCCTTGACAGCTACCAGCAACCCTTAGATTTTTACTCTGAGAAAATATCTAAACCCACAATTATCCACCATATAGATAAAAAGCAGCAGCAACTAACTAATGACGTAAGCTCGTTAAATCGCCTTTATGCAGCCTATGTGCAAACCAGGATGTATCAATACCTTCGTTTGCGTGATAGCCTAAATCAGCTTAATCCCAAAGCCCTCATGCAGCGAGGCTTTGCAGTCATCAGTTGTGCTGAAAAACGTTTAGTAAGTGCTAAGCAAGCTTCTAGTGGCAGTAAAATAAAAATTACCCTTCATGATGGCAGCTTTGAGGCAACTGTAGCTGCAAAATAAACTTATATAGCACATAACCTTTGTACATTGTCCTTGCTCTTGTTATTATAGGTATAGGTTGATACTTTTTGTCTATGTATATTGTATTTTTGTATATACTCAGTATTGCTGCTAACGCCCAGCTTGATAATAGCCCTAACCTAGAGCCCTGTGCTCATATGATGCAATCAGGTGCAGCTTTTTGTCCTGATATTCGTGATCTTGTATTTGATTCGCAAAGTGGCTACTGGTATGCCGAGGGCGCTTGGCGTTCTGCTGAGAAAAGCTTTTCTGAAGAGATAAGTGTTTTTGTTGGCGCACAATGGAATGGAACTAATGTTGGTCGGGTTGCCTGTATATATCGATCCAAAAACCGTGGTGAGTTTCCTATACAAATTTCTCGTGATACCTTGGTTGTTAAACCAGATAATATCAGAGATAGATCTGGCTACTATGATCCTGATATGGCGCTTTGGGAACAAGATCCTAATAGAGCTTCTGCTCTTAACTGCAAGCCTAAAGGTGGATCTGTTTGTGATTGCCCATTTTTCTTATTAGAAGAGCCTGATATACCACTTGATCAACAAATAAGAAGTATACATAAGCGTAGCAGTGAAGAATCTTGGATGTATATTTAGTTAGTATCTATACGCAAAGCTCTGGACGCTGACTCTGCGGTATAGCAAAACCTCTTGTTGATTTCTTTCCATGCTTGAACATTTGCCAGATTGCAGCGCATGTTGCTTGGTTTTGTATCCAGTAACGCCATGTAGGATTAGGTTGTATATGGTATAGTATCCATACTTGCTCATAAGTAACTCTAAAAAATACTTCAGCAACACTCAGCTTTAATCTCTTAACTAAAATAATTAATTTTGCTTTCGTTGCTTTTTTTAATTTAATAGACCCTTGAGATGAACATAGTGTTTTATAAAATACTGTATTATCCACCACCAGGCATAGTACCGCATGTCCTGATGAGTGCACTATACTGAAATTATTTTTTACATTAATAGGCATAAAGTTTACCTGACCTAAACATCTACTAATTGCACTATATGACTGCAGAGATATTTTTATCTGCCCTCTTGTGTCAAGCTGCCATTTGGGTACTGCTATTTTACAATATTTTGCTTGCAAGTAGATGTTGGGCAGCGACCAGAATTCCGGACTTAGCATCTCATGATCAATTCTATTAATGATAACAGATACTTTATTTTGCATTGCTAGCCACCAGGCCTGCCATGCCATATTGTAATATTTCCAATTCTTTTTAGCCATTTGTAAGCTCGTACTTGGAGGACATAACTGGCATTGTAGAATACCGGCTATCTTATTTAGGTCGATAGATATTGCCTCTGATATATTAATATAATTGCTTTTCTTATTTGATTTGACCACCAGCTTATCTACGATTTGCTCCCAATCTAACACTATAAGTTCGCAACCAGCTTGCCGTGCTGTTGAGTACCACACATCATGTGCAAATACTTTATCAAAGGCAATAATACAAGGCCTCATTACACTGCTCCTCTATGTATGTAAAGCGTAAAATTGTAATACTATTTAAAAAAAAATACTCTACCGTTATTTTTACTCTTGACTTTCATTGCTATTAACCATAAATTATTATTTATTGATACGGGGTATAAATATGGAACTTATCTTGTTAAAACTGGTTTACGCTTGTAGCTCTTATATGATGCACGGCAGCATGTATGCTTTTACAGCTTTTTTTGTGAGCAACTTTCTTAGTTTCACATAAATACGTAAGCCTGCTATAATCTCAGCTGTTTCTTTACTCTTGTTTTGAGCCTCTGTTTTTTGGCCTGATTATTTTTTTATCATCAATACTGAGTTACCATCTGTTATAATTACTTATCTACAAACTTTCTTACTTTATAATTACGTAAAAACTACACATACGCATATTGAAATATCTAAAAAAGTGGAAGCTTATTAATGTAAAAATTCCCACTGGATAAAAAAGAATTAATCGTATTTTGCCGGTAGCGTAATGTTCTGGCTGACGGTAGCTTGCGATTGCCGAGCGTATTGTGTTTTTTTACCGTCTATTGATAACATTCATGCCACTTCAAGGATTAGCAAAAACATAATCTTGATAGAGGCATAACTATCACACCTTGGCCCCTGACACTGAATCATTTGTTAGTGTAGATATAGTAGAAGAGTTATCCTGGTCATCTTCTTGCCTGAACACTGAATTTGTAGCTAGAGCTGTGTCTTTTTTTGTATTTTGCTCTAATAAATCTAAATACTGTCTTGCACTTGTATTTTGTGTTGTATGCCAATTCAACTCAACTAAGTCAGTGGCAGTCATGCTAAACTCTTTTATGCCTTTGTACGCATCAAAAAAACTTACGCCTTCTTCAGCCTTTGGGTCCACTATAGCGTCAATACCTGCTTTTATCCGTCCAGCAAAACCTTGCTTATTAGTAAATTGTATTATATCAATTGGATCTTCGAGCTTAAAAGCACTTTCTTCTTCCTCAGCTATGGCACTTTGTGTGATTATACTGGGCAGTATTATTGCATACATTAAATGCGCTGCAGTTATATGATATTGAAGGCCTCCCTTCTTCCAATTTACTGCTAAATCAATTACTGAGTAATATAGTTTTTTACCATCGACATAGATAACTGCTATAGGCTTTTTGTTTGCATTTTCTACAATTAAAGGATGTAATGGATTATTCTGTTGACGCAGATTTAACCAATAATCCAGATTAGCTGTAAAAAGATCTTTGGGAACCTCTTCAAATTTATCAGACACCACACTATCTGGACAATTAGATACCATCTGCACAACACCCCATAATATCTCGTCACTATTATTGACTGATCGCAGTGTGACATGCTCAGTTTCCAGCCAGATACCAAGACCTGCAGATGGAGAAGAAAAATATCTAAAATCATAGTCCATTGCTAAATTCTGCCAATACTTAACGTTACCTTTACTACCAATAATCGTGCATATTTCTGTACTATCACTAATTTTTTCCATTAAAATTCAACCCTATATCGTCATTTTTATTCATAGTATCATTTAATACCTATTGGGTCAATTTTAGCATTATTATTTAAACCAATACGCAAGCAATGCTTTTGATATACTTTTCTTATTATTTTCAAAAAAATGATACCCTGGAGCTGGATTCACTTCCAATATCCAATATTTTTTTTGTGCGTATATTAAATCTATACCCGCAAATGGTAAATCTAATTGTCTGGCTATATCAATACACTCTTTGGCAATTTTTGTTGGCAGCACAATATCTTTTTGTCTGATTTTTTTTGCATAGCGATAATCTACCGCATTGGCAATAATCTGAGATGCAGAGTATTTAAGCCCTATTACATGCACTCTAATATTTATACCAACTAGATATTCTTGTAGCAATACTGGCTCAAAGCCTATTTTTGCAGATTGCTTGTGTATATTTACAATTGATCTGGTTGCGCATATTGACTTCTTTATCCATCTGGTATCTTTTTTGGCACCCATACTACGCATATCATTAGTAATTATTTCATATGGTTTATGAATATATCTAAGATCTATTATACCTAACTGGTAAGGCTTACTAAAATTACTCATTCCAGAGGCAGGTTTATTTAATACGCCTGGATATATATGATTCATTAAGTACCTAGCTAAGACATGCATATTTTCTATGTTAGTATGTTTACTGTGCTTACTATCAGTAAGCAGCCTATTAAGAACACCTGTGACCCTATTATGCTCAATGTGTGGCATGCCATGTATATGCCATGCCTTATCACATATTTGTATTTTGTCTGCGAATGTCTCTTGGTTTAAGAATACTAAGCTTTTTCTGATTGATAGATTTTTTACAAATCCTGCAAAATATTTAATAACAGGATCTCTGGCCATACCGATTACTAGCACTACCACTGCAGGCTTTGCTCATGTTGAAAAATCCAGGATGCAGCTGTGTCATCTTTACCGTCTTTACCATCTTTACTGAATGTCTTATCTTCATAATTTGCACTTATTAAGCTATATATTGCACACCAAGTGTCCATTGTATGTTTCTGCATATATCTATCTCCTATTTATAATTGAATAACTTTACCATCTACGATGGCCCCATGTACGCACGCTTCGCTACGCAACTCTACAATTCCTTTACAACCTTTAAATATAATGTCTCCCATTATTTTTGTATTCTCTCTGAGTGACAACCTGCATACTTGACCTATCTCACCATTAACTACGACATCAGCTTGCACCTGTGTTGCAACCATTGTTATATTATTAGACCATAGCCAAAGAGTATCTTTTGCCATAGTATAATTAATATTGGCACTACCATATATCCGCGTCATACCTTCTAGGGTAGTTGCATCCATTGATAACTGCCCATATACAACTAGCTTATTAAAATAGGAGCGACTTATACTTATCTTACCCCTTAGTTGGCAACTATCATCAACCTTCATGTCTTTCATATATATGATGCCACTTTTATTCAACTGATAAACATGCTGGTTCTCACAATAAATTTGACCAAACTGCTTTATACAACCATCTTTTTTATGCATTACTGCCTCCATCTTTGTACTTATTACACAAAGTAAAATTATTGATCCTATTGCCCTCATTCACTCTTGTCATATTATCGTTGCAATAACTTAGTATATAACTTAGTGCATTTCTATACCGTGGTATGACAACTCTAACTGTTTAGCTAAACTCTTATGCGCATATAAAAAGCTTTATTTTCAATAAAAAAAAAGCTATAATGAAGATAATATTATATGTTTATAGGTGATGATATGAGCTTAGGACGCATACCAATGACTAAAGAAGGTGCGCAAGCGCTTAAACAAGAACTAAAAAATCTTACCGATGTGGAAAGACCTAATATTGCGCAAGCTATTTCTGAAGCTCGTGAACTGGGGGATTTAAAAGAAAATGCTGAGTATCACGCAGCCAAAGACCAGCAAGGCCTGATTGAGGCACGCATAAGCTTTATACAAAATCAGTTAAAAAATGCTCAAGTCATTGATATTACCAATATACCCAATGAAGGCAAAGTGATATTTGGTACCACTGTTACGCTACTTAATATTGATGATGATAAACGCATGAAAGTGCGATTTGTTGGTGAAACAGAGGCCGATCTTAAACAAGGAAAAATGTCAATTACAGCCCCAATAGCCCGGGCATGCATTGGCAAAGTTGTGGGCGATGTAGTAGAAGTAGACACCCCTAGCGGCTTGATACCCTACGAGATTGAATCTGTTGATCACGAGCCTGCTTAGACGTATTCTATAGTCTTAGCTTTTAAATACGCCTCTAACTCTGCTAAAAGATCTTTTTGCTCATTATCTAAATCTGTAGCCTTAAGACTCCTTATGTCTTCATGAGCTTTAGCAATACTGTATTTTTTATCCCCTTTATAATCATATATACTGCTCTCTGGGCTAGCTAGGCTTTGTAACTGCTCTGCTAAGCATTGCTGCACTGCTTCATCATTAATATTAGGATTTTTACGCCCAAGCAACCTTATTGCCTGCCGCTTTAATATTCCATCTGGCAACTGCTCGAGAGCAGTAATTTGCTCAGATTCAATCAATGTATGCCAGTGGCTACACCAATTATTCTCGTTATGACTTCTAAAGCCCATATTGTATAAAATAGCATCCGTATCGACTTTTTCTGTTTTAGCATGCTCCCAAAGAAATAATGCCTCTATTAGCGCCGACCACATCTTCATATTATTTTGTATATGAGAGATATTTTCCTTAGTGTTAGCAACCCGTTCCGGCGATAGCTTGTGAATAAACCTTTCCTGGTAAGGCAATATAAAACCAGGCTCTGCATATTTTTTTTGTAAAATATATCCCTTAGACATTAAACTCTGCAAGGATACATCCTCTGGTAGAGGTTTATCAAGGCGTAGCCAAAAATTAACGTTTTTATACATCTTATTACCGCCCAACATAACAAAGGGCGCACAGAAATTATTAGCCACCCCCATTTTGGCATCTACCAATAATCCTAGTTTATGCTTTTGCTCATGCACTGTAATGTCATCTAGCTTTGCTGTTCTGTGTTGATCAATTTGCTTATGGAAAAAACCTTGTAAATAATCCCACATTTTTTTGTTTTTTGTGTATAAGTGCCTCGCTAAGGCTATGGTCGCATCAACATCATTCATGGCATGGTGCGCTCTACCGCTAGACCAGCCGTTACAATCCGCTAAAGCCTCTAGCTTTAATGATAACTTCTCATTAATTGTAGGCCACTGCATTATATCATTGTCATAGAGATAGTAAAAAGCAACCATTGGAAAAACATCCATACGCATGCATCCATTAGCATATTGATGCGTGTAAGGCGCATATAAATTTCTATGAAAGGAGAACCTTAAAAAACTATCATCAAAACCCATGGTATTATAGCCTAAACTTATTGTTCCAGGCTGGTTAATTAACTTATGAATAGCTGATATCACCTCATACTCACTGACTCTTGTTGCGTCGTCAACAAGACTTATTCTGTGGGTAAGCATAGCGTGAGCTGATGGAATTATATCTGGAGATAGCCTGGCCTCAAAGTAATGCTCTTGTTGTTGTGTAAAATCAAAATTTAGCGTTTTACCGGCAAACTGCTGAACCTGATCAAATGCTTTATTTAAACCTGATGTTTCTAGGTCATAAAATAAATAATTAGTTTGCATCGGCCAAGAATCCCAGAGCTTGATATACTGTCTGTAATTTTTTCTTGGCTTGTTGTTGCGCTTTTGCCCGCCCTTCTCTCAGAACTTCATATAAATAGGCTGGATCTTGTCTAAGCTCATTATATCTTTGCTGTAACGGCTGTAAATGCTCAATAATTTTCTCAGCTAGGGCTGCTTTAAATACAGCATAGCCACTGTCGTGGAATTGATTAACCGTTTGCTCAATACTTGTTGCGCTTAAAACACTATACATACTAACTAAATTACTTATTCCTGGCCTGCTACTGTCATAGTCCACTGTGGCTAATGAGTCAGTTACAGCTCGCTTAATCTTCTTCTCAATTACTTTTGGCTCGTCTAATAGAAAGATTGTATTGTTGATATTATCATCTGATTTTGACATTTTCTTCTCTGGATCACCTAACGCCATCACTCTCGCACCTAATTTAGGTATAATTGGCTCTGGTACTATAAAAACATCGCCATAATCGCGATTAAAACGCTGCGCTAAATTCCTAGTTAACTCTAGATGCTGCTTTTGATCTTCTCCTACTGGAACATAGTGGGCATCGTAGAGCAATATATCTGCCGCCATCAAACATGGATAAGCATATAAACCAAGGGATGATGGCTGTTTACTTTTATTTGCCTTGTCTTTGAACTGCGTCATTCTATTCATCTCGCCGGTATTAGCAATACAAGATAAGACCCAACCCAG
This sequence comes from uncultured Coxiella sp., assembly GCA_902538855.1. Lineage (GTDB taxonomy): Bacteria > Pseudomonadota > Gammaproteobacteria > Comchoanobacterales > Comchoanobacteraceae > CACBGS01. The sequence continues at coordinate 59,943 of CACBGS010000003.1, read as the reverse complement.
CTCAGCATGCTGTGGTATTTGCGATTGTAAAAAGAATCCATGCTCTTGTGTTTTTATGTTCATAGCAAGAAAAAGCGCTATCATGGTTAGTGTTTTCTCATGTAATTCTTGTGGCGCTTGGGCTGTAGTAATAGCATGCATATCTGCAATAAAGAACCAACACTGGTATTGTTGTGCGTATTTTTCCCAATTACACATTGTGCCTAAATAAGAACCAATATGCAGCGATCCTGTAGGCTGTATGGCTGTGATAAGTGCCTGCTTATTACTCAAATAATTACCATGTAAAACAATGCTTTTACTCTACTTGTTTTTAATGAAAATAGCAATAGGACCTAGCTTTGTCTAGCTTATTTTTTTATTACTAATTCTTTTTATTAGACACTGCCTAAAGTAAGGATGACCTCCAAGTTTAGCCTGTAATATAGCCTCTTCTTCTAGCTGCTTATGCAAGTCATTACTAGGGGCATTTCTAAGTAAGTGATTAACTGATTTTACAAGCTCTGCTGGTGCTTCCCTAATTTTTAACACCATCTTATTAAGCTCTTTGTCAAAATTACTGGCGCTGTAGTAATCATATATTAAACCTATGCGCTTTGCTTCTTGTGCTGGAATTCTTTCTGCAAGCACAGCCATTTTAAATGCTGCCTGTCTGCCTACTAATCTTGGCAGTAAATAAGTACTCCCGCCATCAGGCGTTAATCCAATATCTATAAAATTTAGCCAAAAATACGATTCTGTACTGGCAATTATAATATCTCCATATAGTGCAAATGCGCAGCCAATACCTACACAAGGACCATTAACTGCCATTATAATAGGGCATTCAATACTCTGTAATTTTTCAATGATTGGATAAAAGGCTTCCTTTAAAATCTTACCAAGGTCTATTGGCTTCCCTGCTGTTAGCAAATCAGAAGTAGGCCCAATGTCTGCCCCTGCAGAAAACACTTTATCAACTCCAGTAATAATGAGACATTTTATATTTTTTTGGCAGTTTATTACTGTTTGTAAATGTGTATTCCAAGCTTGTAATAAAGCTTTATTCATGGCATTCATTTTTTCAGGACGATTAAACTTAATAATTACTACATCTTCGTATAAATACTCTAATTTGCATTCTTGCATGTTTATTTCCTAGCTTAGTATTGCATTTATAGAACATTTTCCAAGAATTAACTTGATAATCTTATATCATAGCGCTATAATAGCGGATAAATTTTCATAACACTAAGAGTTGATTATGTCTAAGGTATGTCAAGTAACTGGAAAACGCCCAATGTACGGGTGCAATGTTTCCCATGCAAATAACAAAACGAAGCGTAGATTCGAAGTTAACCTGCACAAGAAAAGATTTTGGGTGCCTAGTACCTCAAAGTTTGTTACGCTGGTAGTTTCTGCTAAGGGTATGCGCATTATTGATAAGTACGGTATTGAAGCTGTCTTGGAAAAAATCAATAGTAAAAGCAAGTCTGATAAGGCTGCTTAAGGGAGATATCTAATATGGCTATGCGTAATAAAAGAAAGTGGATTAGATTGCAAAGCAGCAAATCTTCTCATTTTTATGTAACAGTTAAAAACCCTGTGAACACTACTGAGAAATTGCGTCGTAATAAATATGATCCGACCATACGCGCAGTTTGTGAATATGTAGAAGAAAAACTCAAGTAGTATCGGTACTTCTACGCACCCAAGCAATCCCACTAACACTTTTAACTTGTACTGCCTCACCGTGTAATATTGCTGCATGGCTCCTCATATTTGCTGCATAAAAACTAACTGAGTTAGCAACGACCTTTGAGACGAATCTTACTAATTTGTGTCCCTGGAAAAATTCTATTAGACAAAGCTTACCCGTTGCCTCTGTCCAGTCTTGATATTTAAAAGCTACCACTATGTCTTTTGCGCTTAATACTGGCGCCATACTGTTGTCTTTGAGAGTGTAACTAGTAGCATGCGGATATAGCTGCATAAAAAAATCAACATCATTTTGCTGAGTACTAACTTTTGGACTAGATAACTCATCACAGCCATGATCAGTCACCCCAAGCTCTACCGATGGCCCATGTCCTACCCCCATCATTAACCATTCATAGCTGCAAATCACTCCCTCTTTTCTTAATGCTTGTAGCACAGCTCTAGCGCCTTTTTCAGTTAATCCTCCAAATCTTGCAGTCTCCCAGTTTTGCAGTGTCCCAGCAGAAATACGATATCTCTCTGCAAGAATACGCCTAGAAACCTTAACCATACGCCTCAACTTCTTCAGTCTTTCTGCTCGAGCCTCACTCGAAGCCATTACTTCGTATTGCATTACCACCCTTTTGTGAGAAATATCTTACATAAAAACAGGCTTTTATCCTGTTGATTTAGCGCACATTACGCGTATAATTTGTGTAAAATATTACCTATTACTAGAAAAGCTTGCCCTTAATATTTAATCATACCTAAATCCAGGCTGGCTTGCAAACTTACGAATATAACCTGAGGCCCCCTAAATGAATGAACAGGAATTTATTAGAGATATGGTATTATGCATGCTCTCTTGGTGTGAAGGTGATGTTAGAATGCTTTCTAGGCAGCTACAACTCTCACGACAAACAATTTATCGTATTCTTAGATACCAAAAGGTTTCAGCACGTAGTATTCATCGCATCATCTATTACTACTACGCCCTAAAGAGCAGCACTAACTAACTTTATACCTATTATATTTAGCTGCTTCTTTTTGATAGGCATCTTCTTGTGTTAACCCGTATAACTGATTGTTTATCAACCATAGCATACTATATACCCATTTATCTTTACTGCCTTCTGTAACTGCACTATCTGCAAGCTGCTTTGCTATTTGATATCCACGGATGTCTTTTGCCTCTTTCATTACACAGTAACTTAAGTACTTATGTATATCTGCTAGCTCATAGGCATTTGATGATGGGCTTGATTCTAAAATCTCTAATAACACTCCTGCATGTCTATACCCTTTTTTATCTATCTGCTTGTCAGCTGCTTTTATATATTTCTTGGCCATGATAAAAACTTCTTCTTGTGTAATATCACCAGACTCTAGCATACTTATTATTTGCTTAGGCATCATCTTATTTTTGGCATTTTTTATTATAATTTCATCATTTTGCCTCGTTTTTCTGCTGTAGATATTTTTTTGCATATCAACTTTTTTCCTGTATGCAATTGCTGCTTGCTTTTTTACTTTTTCATTTTGCTTCTTTTTGCCTGGACCTCCCTGCATATACATATCTAAATACTGATTACCTCCGAATGCCCGCCTTTTAGCATATGCATGATTAACCGTTGCAAATAAATAAGTGCACAATGTTATACATAAAACAAAATAATTTCTCATAATTACCTACCCTCTATACAACCCTATTATCTTCACTCATGACTCGCAGCTTCTAGCTGCTCTATTCTTTCCTCTAATAACTGCATTTTTTCTTGCGTTTGCCTAAGCAGCAATACCTGTATATCATACTCTTCGCGTGTTACAAGATGCATTGTCTTAATGGTTCGCTCTAAGCTGATCCTTATATGGTCTTTTAACATAGACGCTATTGATGACATTGCTGGCGGTACCGTCTTCTGAAAGCTATCCATAAACGCTTGTACAAATGCTTGCTCGTGCATAAGTCTACCTTTTCTAAAACCATTTATAAGTTAGCATAAATTGGCTATTATTACTATTCATCATATATTACTTAAGCATTCGTTGACAATTTTCGCAATAAGCACTAGCACGCTGACTGATTCGGCATGATGCTATCAGTGTGTTACATATTGAGCAGCTTTCGCCTTCTTTTCCATATACCGCTAACTTTTGCTTGAAGTAGCCGGGCTTATTATCTGTATTTACAAAATCTCTTAGTGTGGTGCCACCTTGTATTATCGCCTGCTCTAGACAATACTTTATTGCCTTAACTAATGCTGCACAGTCTTTTTTTGTTAAAGCCATACTAATTGATAATGGATGTATTCTTGCCATAAATAACGCTTCTGCGGCATAGATATTACCAACCCCAACTACCAGCTGTTGATCCATAATCGCTGCTTTTATCACCCGTTGTCGCTTACGTGTTTGTGCATATAAATACTCGGCACTAAACTGTTCTGATAAAGGCTCAGGCCCTAGATTATCTAACAACCTATGCTTATAACCATCACCTAACCAGTGCCATGAACCAAACCTTCTTGGGTCATGATAACGTAACTGCGTACTATTACTAAGCGATAAGATAATATGATCATGCTTTTTTAAAAGTGCATCAGCATGCTTAAAATATATGGCACCACTCATACCTAAGTGCACCATTATTGCCCCACTATCTAGTTGTATTATTATATACTTTGCCCTTCTTTGTACTTCTTTAATAGTTTGACCTTGTATATTTTTTGCCAGGCATTGCTCTACAGGCCACCTAAGACTTGGCTGTCTAATTTGGACTGACTCTATACTATGCCCTAATGCGTGTTCGACTAAACCATTTTTTACTGTCTCAACCTCTGGTAACTCTGGCATATTATGCTGACTCACAATTTTTAGTTATTTCCTCATACTTTCTTAGCAACATAGCCCTATCTTCTACATGTGCAGGATCTAAAGGAATACAGTCTACAGGACATACTTGCTGGCACTGAGGCTCGTCAAAATGACCTACACACTGCGTACAAAGATCTGGGTTAATATGGTAAATCTCTTTACCCATGTATATCGCATTATTAGGGCATTCTGGCTCGCATACATCGCAGTTTATACACTCTTGCGTAATCTTAAGCGCCACAGTTTTGTTCCTTTGCTAATGCTTTAATCACATCCTCTGGCACCCAGTGACTTATATCTCCACCATAATAATAAATTTCTTTAACCAGACTTGAAGATACCCCAACATAATCTTTCTTACAGGGTAGCAGTATCCACTCTATTTGCTCGCAGAGTATTTGGTTGTGATGATACATTTCCCATTCATATTGAAAGTCCTCGGTACGTCTAACGCCTCTTATTACATTATAGATAGATTTCTTTTTACAAAACCCTGTTACTAATCCACTAAAAACCTCTACCTGTACATTCTCCATAGCTGCACATGCTGTTCTGATTATTTCTAACCTTGTCTCCGTGGAAAAGCATATTTTTTTATGCTCAGAACTATCCAGTACAGCTACTATAACTTTATCGAATAGCTTTTGTGCACGTAATAATATTGAATGATGGGCATAAGTCCAAGGATCAAAACAGCCTGGAAAGATTGCATATGTTTGCTTTTGCACTACAGGTCTCCTTTTATTTTTTCTACCATATCAAGCTTTTCCCATGGCAATTCTAGATCATCGCGACCAAAGTGACCAAAACATGCTACCTGCTGGTATATAGGCTTTAATAAATCTAAAGTAGTAATAATCCCATAGGGTGTTAGATCAAAGTGTTTTTGTATTAATGCTATTATTTGCTCTACTTGTATTTTCTCAGTCCCAAATGTTTGTACTGATAAGGATGTTGGCTTACTCATACCTATTGCATAGGCTATCTGTAGCTCAATACGTTCTGCAAGCCCTGCTGCAACTAAGTTACATGCTATATATCTTGCCATATATGCTGCTGATCGATCGACCTTGGAAGGATCTTTTCCTGAAAAACACCCACCACCGTGACGTGCCATACCACCATAAGTATCTACTATAATTTTACGACCCGTTAGTCCACAATCAGCAACTGGCCCACCTATAACAAAACGGCCTGTCGGATTGATAAAGAAATTGGTATCCTTGCTTATATATTGCACTGGTATAACAGGCTTAATTATTAATTCATGTACAGCCTCTTCCAACTCTTTTTGCTCAATATCAGGCCCATGCTGTGTAGATAGCACAATATTAGAGATTGCTACTGGTTTGTTATCTTTGTAGATAAAAGCTACTTGTGCTTTAGCATCTGGCGCTAGCCATGGTAACTTTCCGGAGAATAATACATCTTTGTGTTTGCGCATGAGTTTATGGGCAAATGTGATCGGTGCTGGCATTAAACAGTTAGTATCATTACAAGCATAGCCAAACATCAGCCCTTGATCACCGGCACCTTGTTCTCTATCTGCTTTTTTTGTGACGCCTTGGTCAATGTCTACTGATTGTTTACCAATTGCGTTAATCACTGAAATACAATCTGCATCAAAGCCATAAGAGTCTTTAGTGTAACCAATATCTCTCACCAGCTCTCGCACTAAACTATCCGTATCAACCCAGGCAGAAGTATTAATCTCGCCAGCTAGAAATACCAATCCGTTCTTAACAAGCGTCTCACAAGCCACATGCGCTTTTGGGTCTTGCCCTATAATGGCATCTAATATAGCGTCAGATATTTGATCGGCTATTTTATCAGGATGGCCAGGTGATACTGACTCTGAGGAAAAAACTACATCCATAAATAATCACTAGTAATGTTATTCATTAATATACTAACTTTATCAAATTTCTTCAATATTCAATTCCTCTTAAACTTAAGTATAGCATGCTTAACTGATTGCAGGCTCTGCTTTGGATTGTACTAGCTTTAATCTAAACACTACCCCTGTTAATAACAATAATAATGCCTGCTGTATTTTAGCCATGCCTGATGCGTAAAGCCCAAATAGTACAAACAACCCAGCTCCCACACCTATCATAATTGCAAAAACTCCTCGCGGAGATTTTAACTTAAAATATGCAGCGACACTGGCAAGATATATCATCAAAATCAAAGTAACAGCTATGTCAATAATAAGGTTGAATTGTGCCAGCATATTATCTTGTAGTGTAAATAAAATAGAGGCAAGCGTACAGCATGATGCAATTATAATACTGTTTACTGGCGTTCCTGCTTGATTGGTTTGAGCAAATATTTTTGGAAATAAACCTTGCTCAGCAGCACCTTGTGCTATTCTTGCGACCACTAAAGTCCAACCGTTAAATGCCCCAATACAACCTATAACTGCACAAATCGCAATCATGTTAGCCCAGTTTCCACCAAAAATTTTCTCAGCAAGCTCAGCATACGGAGCGCTTGATGCTGCTAAAGCATCAATACCTAGTACACCTATGGCTGCAATTGAACCCAGAATATAGATAAATGCGGCAATAAGTGTGCCTATTATTGTTGCTCTACCAATGGTTTTTTCTGGATTTTCTACCTCTTTAGCAGGAACAGTAGCAGACTCAACCCCTATAAATGCCCACATAGTTGCAAAAATAGTGGCCTGTATGCCATCGAGTAGAGATACACTTGGATCTATAGGCATAAATACACCAAAGTTTGTGTTATCTATATAGCATAATGCTATCAGTGGAATGGCAATAATAGGTACTGTTTTCAGAACTGTTAGCAGTAGCTCAAACCTTGCTGCATTCTTTACTCCACATAAATTAACAGCTGTAACTATTGCCCAAATTATAAGCTGTAACGCAAGTGTTGACCACATAGATAATGGGCCTGTAATCTGTATTAAATAGCTGGTAGCTGTGACTAAAAGCGCTGTATTACTAGACCAGGTTAATACCCAATAACCCCATGCAGCCCAAAAACCTGCTTCATCTCCAAATGCTTGCTGAATAAATGCATGAGGGCCTCCATTACTCTCTTTAGTTGATTCGCTTAATTTCGCAAAACTTAGCGCAAGTAGTGTGGCGCCTAAGGCAGTTATACACCAGCCTAAAATACTTGACGAGCCATAAGCTGCAAGCAGAGCTGGTAACATAAATACTCCAGAGCCTACTAGATTACCTGTTACAAGCGAAATACACGCTGGTAACTGCATTTTTTTGTTTGATAGATTCATATAATTACTCCCGATACGATTGTTTCAAAATTTTTTAATTTTATGGGGATACAAAGTTAGTTAACGCAGCTTTGCTCCCCTATATCTTGTATATAGGAAGTATTTGTTTGTTCAGTTTTTTGGCATTAACTACTATCATATTGCGCATGCTAGCATAATACATGCTTATGGACAAGCTATACTTATGATATTCATTTCAATAGCTAAGTATATTTTGTGTGCTAAGGACTATTTTTTTCTTTTTTTTCTGTAGTTTTCTTTACTAGTTAGACTGTCGTATTTATCCGGCTGTATATAATAGTAGCTATTTTTGTACTTGCATTTTAAATCACCACTCTTTTTACTTTTATTGAGCTCTTTTTGTAAATGTAGAAAATCTTTTCTATCAAGTTCTATATAGGACTTGATTTTAGTACTTGTTGGCTGCTGCTCATACTGTTTATACCCCACTTCCGGCATTTTCGCTTGCGGTAATCTTTTTTTCTTTGTGATTTCTTCAGTCTTTATTAGTGTTAGTTCTTGTGGCTTAGCTATGTTGTTTTTGAAAATATCTTGCACCTGCTCTTTCTCACTTCCATACTTTTTTTCGACTAGTTTGTTGATTGACTCTACTAATGCATTATTATAATTTTTATCTGCTGTTGGCTGCAGTAGTGCTTGAAACTCTTCTCGTTGATTGAGCACTTTTAGTTGCGCTATATCCATGTGCTTCATGCCTTCTTGAAATAGCCTAATACTTATATTATGTAATTTACATTTTAGTAGTGCCTGTACTAAATCTTGGCCTTGTAGCATACTAAGCGTTCGATTATCTAACACTCCATCTACTTTTAATCCCAAGCTGTCAAGTCTTGCATTATTATAATCACTCAGCAGAGGCGATTTGCTATTTTGCAAACGCAACTTGAAGTTGTCAATATCTCTTGGACTGATATTTCTTGCAAATCTGCCAAGTCCGTAACTTATTATTCGTAAAGCGCTACCTAGTATGTATGTTATTATTAAAAATTTTAATGGACTTTTTGTGAGGGCATTTAATACTTTTGCAAACATTGATAAGCCGGGATACTCTGCTTTTGATAAAAACTTTGCAGATCTGTAACTTAGGGCATCAAAAAGAGCTATCCTGCCTCGTTTATACATTGCCGTTAAGCTCAAATTGAATTTGTATGCCTTGCATAAGCCCTGATCAATATTAAAAAAATCCTCGACACCTCTAATATTTATAAAATCCTGTATTTTCTCAACAACTAAAGCTCTAGCATCTTGATTAGGCTCATCTTCTTGTAAATACCAATAATGTAGCAGTAGTTTAAGATATTCATCGGTATTTTTGTATTCGGCATTATTTTCAAGATAGTCTATTATACTTTTGATATTTGTAAAACCATCATCTTTGCGCATAGTTCTGAATGTTTTAAAATCAACTTTTTTAAAATCACGTTCTGCATCTGCATCAAGCTGCCTATCTATCAGAATAAAGTCTGATATCAGTCGTTTACATAACTCGTTGTTTATCTCCCCATCAGCGATAAACTTTTCGTCATCCTCGACGTTTATAATACTTTGCCTATCTACTTTCCCCTGTTTACAATCGACTTTTATCTCTACGCCTTGACCTACTTCTTTAAACGAATAACTCTCACTGCCAATCTGTGTATGGCCTTTACTTAGACTAAAACTTGCTCGTGTACGAGCAGCTGTAATCCCATTCTCTGCTGTTGGCCCACTTGGTAAAAAGAGTTGTAATGTTTGCACTTCTGTATCTGTAGTACTATTAGTCAATTGAGCTAACCAGGGTATAAATACACTTTGTCTATTTACTTTTAGATAGTTAATTAGACCTTCTTTTGCTGTGAGCTGCTCTTGGAAGTCATTGATAACAGGCTCTACTGCTTTAAGTGTATCGATTATTTTTATAATTTGTTTATTATGTTGACATTTTTTACATGCATTTTTAATCTCGTCATATTCATACCATAGTTTTTCTATTTTTTGGTTATCTGCATTTGTTTTTTCTATTATTAGCTTACCTGCGTTTATCAATCCGGTGGAATTTATGCGTCCGTTGCTATTTATATCAGATAAAATTTCGATAAGATCTTTTATGCTCCATAATAGCTTTTTATCTGTTCCTAAAAGCATCTCTATTTCAGTGTACACATTAGCAAGCTCTTCAGGTACTGATGCTTGGTTTTTACTACATAAATTTTTTAGTATATCATATCCATTGATCCACTCTATTTTATCAGCATTACCTATGGATATACTTTTCAACTTATTTTTTATGCTATCCATTGTAGGATCTGATAGTAACAGTAAGTCTTTATTAATGGCTTCATGCACCTCGCCAAATTTTTTTAGAACTGTGTATAGGGCGTTATCATCACTAGCACCTGCCTCTTTGATAAGCATGGCTACAAAACTATAGCAATTAATAGCTTTTTTAGGATTGCTTTGTATCCACCAGTCCTCACTTGCACTCAAACTACTTTTGACTAGGCCATTAAGCTCTTCTTGGCTCTCAATGCGCTTTAAACCGTTTAATTCTATAGTGTTCCAACAGCGGGCAGCATCTAAAATATGTTTTCTATAGGATTCATTATACCATAGTATTTCTTCAAATAATTCTTTTTTATCTCCGTAGTAATATTTTTGTCTGAATTTTTGAAAAATACCAGCTATGATTTTTTCATCTTCTTCAGAATTGAACTCATCTATGATGTTTTTGATTTTTTCTAGGTAGTTTGCTCTTTTACTTCCTGCATGTATGTACTCTTCTATACACTCTTCTAGGTATAAGATAGAGTTTTGATAAGCAGCCTCAACATTGTCTATTTCTGCTAAAATATCAACTCTTTGTTCACTATCTGCATTTACGGCAATACTTTTTTTATCCGCCAAAGTATCTTTTACGACCTCGTATGATGGCTGTTGTGTTCCACCATAATACCTATAACCAGGTATACTAAACTTAAGACCAAGACTATTATCTTCTTTTTTTACTTTTTCTATTATTACATCATATTTTAAAATCTGCGGAACTAATAATGCTTTGGCTTCTGGGCTACTAAACATATCATTATGCTTCATCGCTGCTATAGCTTTTTTGCAAATAGATAGTAATTCCTCTGGCGATTTTTCTTTGTGATAATTAAGCACATTTGTCATCACCTCTCTCTTTTGCGGATAGTCTACTAGTATATTTTGATTAGCACTAACATCTAAATCTGCATTATCTGCTAACGAACTTAAGGCCAGTGAGGTTACAGTAGCTGTAATACTACCATCTGCGTTAGCCGATAAATTGATACGTGACTTCCAACCATTGTACTTACCAGTACCAGTAAATCCACCAGCTGATAATACAGTAAAGAAGGATAGTTCTTGTCCTAAATATTCATTTTTATTTAGCTCATTTACTTCCTTGTTTTCTTCTCCCATTAATACTGTCATCATCTCATTGATATCATTATCGCTTACTTGTTTCTCTAGCATTTGTTCAACCAGTGTGTTGCGCACATGTTTATTGAAATTGTCTAATAATTCTTTTCGCTGTTGCGCTGTATCAATTATTTTATAAGTATGTTCAGACCCACTAAACATACCTCTATTATAGTCTGAGAGCATATCAGATTTTTCTTCAGAGACTTTTAAGTTCAGTGGCGTTTTGAATTGAATGTGCATAAAAATTATTGGTATATACTATATGTGATATATAGTCTGTATTTACAAAAAAATCTTAAAATACCCCATGTATTTTATGGTAAAAAGTATACTTTTTGTCATTAATATGATTATGTAGATCTTATATTTAGATGATTAGAGCCATGCAAGTACTATCTAAGACAGATTTGTTATCCAAAGCAAGTCTGATTTCGGTTAATGAGGCCCTTGCTATTTTGGGTACAGCATTAACATCTTCGCTATTTATACAATTTTCACATCATGGGATAAGCAAATACGATAGCAGCATGTTCACGCTGTTTTTCTGTAGCTGGTTGAGTAGTAATGCTATTTTTCTTACTTATAAATATCGTGCTAATATACATAAAACTTACCAATATCTCTCTGAAAAAGAACTACTACTGTTCTCATCTATGTTCTCACTTTTTTTCGTACTTTCTGTTAGTAATCATCATGCTATTTCATCTGGGTACGGAGCTTGCCTAGTTCTTGCTACCTTATTTCATCCAACACGATTCAATCTTATACCTAAAATTTTTAAGCAACTCATACGATGGCGCCCCATACGTGCTACGGAACAATCTGAGTGGTACTATATGTCTTTACATCCTGCAAAAATAGTCGCTGCAATACTGCTATACTTAGCAATGGGATCTGACTATATGCTGCCAGCACAAAGCTTAGGACTTACTTCTATTGGTATGCTGCCAATAAATACTGGTTATTACTGGTTTATTTCCTGCGCACCTTTGCTTGCAGCTGGCTTGTATACTGGACATCTTGCATTAGATAAACGTAGTTCTTCTTTGGATACAGTAGATAAGGCAGCATTTTTAGTAAAACAATTAGTTGTTACTTCCACGGAATCTATTATTCATATCAACATGTTACTGGCGGCAAAATCCATAAAGCTCAACCGCATACACAATATGTGTTCTGGTGCAGTTATTGCTGCTCTTGGTGTTAGTTGTTTGGGGGATATTAAACTTCCGTTGGGAGAGCACTCAGAAATACTCACCTATTTGCTAGGTATTGCTTTGTTTGCCTATATTGGCTTTGATGAAATAGCACCAGCTATTCTTTTTGGCTTTATGCATGAAAAAGATAGCGCGGTTATGATTGCTTTAGCCACAGTCGCAGGTCTTGCTTATAATAAGAGCTATCAACAAAATGGCTGGCTGATTAGTCCAATTTTAACCCATATGGCAGTTAATTGCTCTCACTTTTTTGGTATTTACTCTCCATTTCCTGATAGCTTGAAAAGTTATGTTTCACGTGAAATTCCTGATCATATTATTGTCACTTATCCTAAAAAGGCAAATAAAAAAGATGCCCCGAGTTTATCCCATAAAGATGAGTCTACTTTGTTTGACCATTTTGTTAAGTCAACTGATCATAATAATCTAGTATCGCCGCAGTTGTTGCAACAGGCTATTCGTTATACTTCTGATAATGAGCATAAGAAAAATAAATAGCGTCTATTTACTGGATTTTTCTATTAGTGATTTATTAGAAAAAATTATATAACCCATTAATTTATATGTATTAATTGACTATTAAAACACATACTAATACAATGGCGCCATTAAGTTAACAGGCTTATCATGAACATAGAACATAATACCTACAACGGCTTTTATAATGACCCTAAATATCCACAAGGCTTCCGTCTTGTTCGCGTTAACCAAGACGCTAGTGTGACTATCTATGGCAAAGACTCTCAAAATGAGAAGGTGTGGTGTATATCTGGCACACTCAAAGATGATAATACTATTGTGTTAGATGATACTAGTGAAAACCCTGCTTTTGATAAATATAATGCCACGCTTGAAGATGGTAGGCTGCTTTGGTTTAATTCTGAGAAAAACCAGCCTGAGTCTCAGTGGGAGAAAAAAAAGTTAACGCAAGTTAAATCTACTAATCCTGTTATAGAACGCCAACACCCTGGCAAAACCTATACTTATCTCGATAGGGCAAAAATAGTGCTTTATAAAAAAATTGAGAGTAACCTGCGCCACCCTGAAACAGTCATAAGTCAATCGGCATCATGGCATACTAATGTCAGTAACGTGCCTTATACTGCATCAGTGATTGATGGCGTGCTACTAGTAATGAGTTTGCTTGCTTGTATAATCAGCCGCAGCTTTATTTAAGTACCACAATAGGTATATTGTACTCGCTCATCTCGTTTAGGTGCTTGTTCATATTCACCGGTCTCATCTCTTAGGCTATACGGGCTGCTTAATACATTTATCAGTTCTTGTATTATACTGTAGTCTCCATTGCTACATGCAGATAAGGCTTTTTGGACTTGGTGATTTCTGGGAATTATCACTGGGTTGTTTTCTTGCATGGTTTTAAAAGAAGCTTTTTTGGTTTTTGCTATAGCTGCTTGCCATCTTAGATACCATTTTTCCAATTCTTCATCATCTTCAAACTCTTGCTCATAAGTCAAATCTTTGAAAGTATTGGTATAATCTTTTTGCTTATCTTGCATTAGTGATAATAAATCTGTTACTAAAGCGTAATTTTTTTGATTATACTCAAGCAAACCTAGCTTATCACACATCATTTTTTTGTATTTTTTAATATAGTTTACTTTAAACCCTGCAAGTATTGTATTAGCTATTTGTTCAGCTTTTTGTTTATCGTTATCAATAAAATCTAATAGCGTGTAGGCAAATCTTGCTAAATTCCATTGTGCTATTACCGGCTGGTTTTGATAAGCGTAGCGACCATATTTGTCTATAAAACTAAAAACTGTATCAGGATGATAATTATCCATGAATGCACATGGACCGTAATCTATGGTCTCACCAATGATACTCATATTGTCTGTATTCATTACTCCATGAATAAAACCTACTCGCATCCATTGTACTAATAGATCTTCTTGGTTTGTGATAACCGCTTTTAATAAGGCTTGTGCTTTATTTTGAGCTCCGTCAAGTTCTGGGTAGTTGTATTTTATTGTATAATCAATTAATGCCTGTATTTTATCTTTATCCTGTAAACTGTATGCATACTCAAAACTGCCTACGCGTATGTGTGATCGCGCAATACGAGTTAATACTCCTGCGGTTTGCTCTGTATATTCTTGTATTCGACTGCCTGTTTTAACAACAGCTAAAGAGCGTGTTGTTTGAATACCTAATGCATACATAGCTTCACTAACTATATATTCTCTTAACATTGATTCCAATGAGGCTAGACCGTCTCCCGTTCTAGAATAAGGTGTTGGTCCTGAGCCTTTTAATTGCAGATCTAAATAGGTTTTATCACTAAGCTGTAGACTGCCCAGCATGTGTGCTCTACCGTCACCGAGCTTAGTGTAATATCCGTATTGATGTCCTGAATAAGCTAATGCTAAAGGTATAGAGCCTGTAATTATATGGTTACCACAGAAAATATTAGCTTTACTATGACTATCAATGTTCTGTGTTTCCAAACCTATTGCTTGAGCTAGCTTATCATTATAGAGTACCAGCTCTGGGCGCTTGATTGCTTTGGGTGATGACTTTGCGTAAAAAATATCTGGTAGTTCTGTATAGATTGGTTTAAGCTGCACTGTGAATACCCCTGTGTATACTGATTATTAATGCTGGATTTGCAAACAATATCTGTGCTATTTTAGCATCAATTACTTCTAAAAAACATTATTTGTATTGTATTTAATTTATATATCATTTATACTCATAAAAAATTTTTATCAATAAAATCATCGGATAAAAGAGGTGTATTTTTATCTTTAGCATTAAAAATATATGCCATTAAAAAACAAGGTCAAGTTCTATGCCCAGTACGCAATTACAAAACTTAATCACATCATGCTCTATAGATGCATCACAATGTGGCGACTACAAAAGCTTTTTTACTCAGCTATCTTCTATATCTGCGCAAAGTATAGATCAGGCTGCTCTTCTTGATGCTATGATTGCTGCTGTGGAATATATACCTGAGTGTAGTGTTGAAGCGTTCTATAAAGCACTTGAGCATGACTTTATAGATAAAGATAAGATTTTATCTACTCTTTTTCAAAAAGAGGATAAGATTCCAAAATTAGTACATAAAATACGCTCTTGCCCAGCAACTTGCGGCTTGCATATAAAGTATGCTTTATACTTTTTAATTAAGTATGATTATTGTGATTACGCTGGCTCTTTTCTTCGTGTGTTAAGTTTAGAAGAAGCCCAAAATCTAAGTCATCGTGATTACTTTTTTATACTTAAATCTGGAATAGAAAATCTATCCATCCAACTTTGTCACACAATTATTGCAATGCACAAGGGCAAAATTTCTTGGGATATACTTTATATCAATGAACATTTAGATGTTAAGCTGCTTCTTTCTCACCCTCAGTTTTTTGCTGATGAGGATCTTGCTATTGATGCAAATCATCGTAAATATTTGCCTCTACAATCTTGGTCTTTACTTCATCAACTTGCGCTAAGACCAACAAATGAAAATAAATCATCGCATGATGCGCATATGACTATTGTCCAAATGATTTTCACTCATTTAACTGATCATCACTGTATTAACTATGCTATAGGACCCTCACTTACACCACTTGTAGTAGCAACAAACTTTGCTGATAATAGAAAAGTTATTGAACAGTTTTTAGCATTTGGCGCTAATGTTGATGATATATCTATAAATAATGTGATTGCCTCTAAAGAGAACTTACTATTAGACACCTTATTAAAAAAAATGTCAGCTAAAACGTGTATAGCGTCTACTATTTTAGACAATGCCTATGATAGTAAAAACACTATTGCCGTATGTTTGCTCTTAGCTAAAGGTGCTAAATACCAGCATATCATTGAAAATAAACTCTCAAAATATAAAATAACTACGGATTATAATATAAATGACTTGATTAATAGCTACAACAGCTGTCAACCATCAGATCAAGCTATTCTATTTCAATATGCAATTGATTACTTTTTAGATCAACATGATATTAATACCGCTGCAAAGCTATTTCATTGCATTCCTTGCTATCAAATATCTCTATGTAGAATTTCTTATAATGTCCCTCGACTAATGCTCGAATATAATCGTGTTCTTACTAAAGGCTTGAAATACCTAAATGCAGATTTGGATGAAAATAACATTATACTTGCACAACTACATCTCGAAAGCCCTATTTTTTCTTATTACTTCCAATACAATATATTTCTAAAGTTAAAAAAAGTTTTTCCTGAAGTTAAAACTTTAGATGTGCAATATCTAGATATAGAGGCTTATACTAAAGCTATTTGCGCTGATGATTTATTGTATACTTATCGTCAACAGCACTGGCTACGTATTTTACGATCTGTAAACTCTAACGCTCCTAATACCGCTCTTTCATTAGGTCTAATAGCTAACTTTTATTCTCAAGATTATGCTACATTAAAATTATATCTTGCTGAGCTTCCTTTAGAAGCAACACTGGCTGATTTATATAAAGCTGAGCTTTTAAAGAATGTTATTCCTGATAATTTAATACAAAATAGTGTTTTAAAAGCAACGCATACGCTGCTATGTGCACTAGCTGCTGAGAACATTGATACTAATCTTTTTGAGAAAATATACCCTGTTTATTTTCTTATGCTTATGGCTGCACCTGAGAAAACTAATACTGCTGAATATCTACGCACTTTTATTACACATTACGATTCTTTTGGTTTTTTTGATAAAACTTATAGCTCTCATTTTGTAAGTTTATTTAAGCAATGTCGTGGCAATCTACAATGCCATCCACATACTCATGCAGCAGATGAGCTGACTTTTTACGAGCATATGAAATTTCTTTATACATTTGATAAGTTCTCTCATTTCACTATACCTAATCAAGATGCTGCTAATAACCCTGTTCTTTTACCGGAGCGTACCGTTTTATACTCCCAGCATGCACGCATTATTGAAAATATTGTTAATAACAATAAAAGCCAGTATGTAGAACAACTAAAGGGTATAAAACAAACTATACAAAGTGGTTCACAACTTCGCATTCAGCTTGCACAAAAAGATGAAGAATATAAACAAGAGATTACAAATCTGCAGCAAAAGATTACAAATCTTCAAAAAGAGCGGTCTGAGCTGAGCGCCCAAGTTTTACTAGCGAGTGAGTTTAAGCCAGCTTCATCCTCGCCTACTGTAGATGTACAAAAACTAAAGACACGTGAAAAGTCACTACAAAAAGAGAATAATGCGTTAAGAGCAAAGTGTAAAAATGCTGAGTCAGAAAATGCAGAGCAAAAAAAATTCATAGCCAAATTAGAAAGAGCTAATGAAAAGATGGAAAATAACAATAAGGACCTGCTTACAAGTATTTCTTTTTTTGAAGAACAGGCTAATAGCTTTGATCAAAAAGCGGAAAAAAATTCTTTAGTTATGGCAAAGCATAGCGATTGCTCCACCCAAACAGCTCCTATAATTTTTAACGAAATGGTTAATACAATGATACAGTGTATATCTGATTCTACAGATGAGTTACAGCAACATCTTAGCCAAGAGTATGGTGCTATTAATCCTCTACCAGCACAAATTAACTCTATCAAGCATAGTCTTTATACTCTAGCCATTCAGCTTAATCAAAAGTCACTGATACTCCCAAAATACTATATGCCTGGTGATCTTCTTGCATTTGATACAATTATTACATCCTTCCTTAATTACTTACATAGCAAGCTCAATACTACTAGTAATAGTATTCAAATAGGTATGTGTGATTATAATGCTGCATGCTATTTACATGCTTATCTAACTAAGACACCTGTACACTTAACATATTCGGAACAGCCTGAGCTAAATATTCGTGTCAATGCTGATAAAGAAGAGCTTGGTGAATTTGCAAATCTACTCAGCATATGGTGTCAGCAATCAAATTGGCGTAACTATGTAGAAGATGATAATTACATAGTAAAGTTTTCTTCAGGCCACTCTCAATCAATTGTCTTTAATATTTGTTTGATAGCTCATGATAAGCCTTATTATAGTTACGTATTTCTACCCTGGCATCCAGAGTCTGCATGCTTTCTACTACCTAGTATCAGTCCAACTCAAACAAGCTTTTATTTTGGCCAGTGTACTTCTGAACATAACCCCTGTCCTTTTCTTAAAGATGCCGCGCCCTTAGCACTACACCTGTACGATGCTTTTCGGCAAACTAATACTGATCCTAGCAATATGATAGATTTACTTTTTAGATCTGCTACTGCTGAGAATATTTTATTCTTGTTACAAAACTATCTTACTCAGTATTTACACACTCATGGAACATATATTTTTGAGATTTTAGCTACAAAACTTGCAGATGGCCAATCTCTCTTTGCTAAACTGCTCCCTAACAATAGTTTTAGTAGTTATGATTGGCACTATTTTTGTAATATTTGCTATGATCCGGCAGAACCTGTTGAGGTACGTATGGCAATATTATTTTTATTTGTGCTAGATTCTCCTGATACAGCTTCAGAAGATAAAAAAATCACTTTTAATACCTTTGATGGGAAAACTTATAGGTTTGACTTTGAGAAGAATGAGTATAATCTTCCAGAGAAGTATACTCAACTTATAGAAAGTAAGGCTTTAGAATGGCAGAGGATGAAAGCAGAATTTACGAAAGAATTTACAGTTAGCTAAAATGCGCTTTTATTTTTTGACTTAGCATCCGCGATATTGCTACTGCTATTATACAGGGTGCAATAAAGCTAAAATCAAATAATTCACCTACGAATAATACTGTGGCTATAGGCAAATCCATAACGCAAATTAATGAAGATGCTATCCCTGTAACCATAAATAATGTCTGTAAGCCATCAATAATGGGTATTACATTGTATATAGTCAGTATATGAAATAGGGCACTTGATGAAACTGACCCCACAAAGATAGCTGGTACTAGTAACCCTGCACTACCTCCTGATATAATTGTAAAGCCGGTTAAAAATAGCTTTAAGATGACTATTACTACTAGCATCTGCCAACCATGGGCTATTTCATTATGATGGGCTGTTTCAAATAAACCTACAATGGTCTCTTCACCAACACCTAGAATATGATGTGGGTTTAAATCATAATAATGATACATAAATATTGCTGTTATAGCACATAAGAATGCGCCTATGGGTGCATGTATCATTGTTGGAATATGCGCAAACACCCTTCGTATTAGGGCGAATATTGCTAATAATCCGATACCACTTGGAATACTGGCAAATACAGTTACAACCACGACCATTAGATACTCAAATGGCGTGTAATGTATGGCATGACTTTGTATATTAAATAGTGCTTGGGCATCAAGTATGTGGTTAGATAAAATAAAAGCGACCAATGACGAAATAAAAGAGCATATCAAAAGTCTGTAGACAAATTTACAGCCAAACACTAACTCTAATGCAAATACAGCTCCGGTGAGTGGCGCATGTAATAATGTTGTAATAGCTGCTGAAATGCCACACATCTCTAATACGCGTAACCATAGTACGTCTTTTACTTTGAATACTTTTGCTATTCCAGCACCGATATGCTGGCCTACGGGAATAGCTGGACCTTCTATACCACCACTACCACCTACACCTAATGTCATAATAGTTACTAGTACACGCTTGATTGCAACGGTGAAAGTTCCTTGAGAAAAAGTTTTATCAATGATTGCATCTGGTGTTTTATCATCACTGTAGGTTTCATGAAAGTGTTTTAGCGCTTTTGATGCGCCGTCTCCGAATGCGTCTTTAAACCATGTTAGCTGATAGAAATATGAGCGTATTGTTGCAAAAAATATAATGGTTGTTATAAACAATATATTGCTTTGTGAGAATAACTGTTCTTTTGTCAGTGTTGCAATAAGATAGTGATTAGCGTGTAGTACCATACGCATCATAATAGATGTTAATAACCATGTAATTGCAGCTACAATTATTACGCTTGCGGAGAACATCCAGCCGTTAACTCTGAGTTCTTTTAGGTCTGAAGTATCTCTACCAACACTAAATTTGTCCGATAACTTAAGGTTTGCCATATACTTTCGGTGCTAAGCTTTTCTTAATAGTACACACTTAAACACTATGAGGTCAAATTATTTATATATGACTGTGGCTATTATTGGATAGATTGTTTTTTTTCAAGTTATCTTTTATATACCACAATACAGTATTTATACCTTTTTGTGTATGCGCAAATAGTGAATGATTTACTATTGTTTTTTGCATACTTTGCTCTTGATTTTCTTTGTCTATTGCACTTAGCTCTCTTCTGAAAAAATCAAACCTATTTACTTTATGTAACTGAGATCCATAGAAAAACTGTCTAGAAGCCTGCTTAATATCATCAAAATAGTCTTCATTAGGTTTTTCTGTCGTTGTTTTTTCAATACGTGCACTTATAACACCTTCGCTTTGGGGGATATAGTAGAATGATTTTTTTGCTATATCTCTGTTTTTACTTTTCTTAGTATTAGAGTTTATCATAACCACGTATTGCGCACTTTCTAAGTAATTTTGACCCATTAAAGTAATAAAATACTCTTGTATTATATTCTTATTATCTTGTATGTTTGTATTTGATAAACTACCGATGCCAGCAGTATTGAATACTATTGGAGTATTAATATTGGTTATATTAGTTACATGCTGTTGGCTAAAACTAATTCCATGTTCTTGAAGATAGTTTTTTAACTCATGCATGAGTCTGTATTTATTTATAAAGACAACATCATCATATGCAACCATAGGATGCTGTACACTATTACCAAAATCAAGTAGCACCCTCTTTGGCTGCATTATTTCACTATACCCAGCTAGACGGGAGGCTTTTACAGTTGGAAAGTATGCTGGTAGTATTTTTGCGCAATCTCCGCTTAAATCTGGGTGTATATCCAGCGCTATGGCTATGTATTCATTATATGATTCTATGCCTAAATGATATACTTTTTCATATGTTGTATCATTTTGTGAGGGTAAAGGTGCTGGCGCTAATATTCCTTCTGCTCCATCTAGTATTGATTCAGTAAAATCTTCAGCTAGAATATTAATATTTTTGTAACCTTTTTTATACAGACTATAAGCAGTGTATAAACCAATGATATCTGCCCCAACAATGCTTATCTCTGTATGTGCGTTTATAGACATATTATATATATTACTACTCTCTATCATCAGATCGTTTATATACCCACATGCCCCAGGCGCTAGAGCCCAACTACTAGCTCCGTGCCCATAATTATTAGCAATTAACTTATCTTGAATTACATTTATGGATAATTCTGGTTGTTCGTTTACTAGCGCGTGTTGGATTGTCTTTTGATTTTCAAATATTAACTCAGGTGGCTTATGATTTCTTAGTACTCTATTTTTTTTAAAATAATACATCTGAATTTTATTTTTTACAATGTAGAATACAGTACCAGATAGCATGACACTAGAGGCAACAAAACTAATTATATTCATGATTCAACCCTTGTAATTTACCCGTGAGAAGCTAACACAAGCTTAATATTCTGTCAAATTATGGACTGTGCATGTAAGTTAGTATCTGTTGGATAGGGGTTACATTCTTGTACCTGCTTACCACTTTCAATATCAGTGCTCTGGGTTATATTTGGATCAAGGTTTGCACTTATCACTGGCTCTACTCTCATTTCGCCATTTATGCTTATGCTAGCAAGCGTTATTACTTGGTTTTCTGATGTATTTGATAAACTGGAATGCTGAGAACTTATTTCGTCAATATCATCCGAACTTGTTTCGTCAAAATTATCTGCATGAAAATAGTCTTTGTAGCATCTAAAGATTATCGCTGCATGTGCGCATATCATTGGTAAATATAGGGTAATTGTTCCAACTCCGTAGGCTGCTATATGTTGCTCGAGTGTCATTTCTACACCTGCGGTGCTTTTTAATAGTTCATAGCCAATGATTGCGGTGGTAAAATAATTCATTAGTCTTACCAAATACATTAGATATTTAAATCTTGTAGATGGATTTTCTACAAATGCATACACTCTTTCAGAATAAAATTGTACTGGGTTTAATATTGTTTTGCCAAGTAGTATAGCTTTTACAGCTTCATTAATCTGATAATTGCTATTTTTATTATTTAAAATCCTAGCTCCTGTAGCAGAATTTGTTGCAGCTGTGATAGTATTTAATGCAAATGCAAATATAATATTTTTTACACTGGCGTTTGTATAAAAATACCGGTGAAAACTATTTAATCTTCTAGAAAAATCATCGTGACGCTGTGCTCGCCTCTCTATCTGTCTGCTAAAATCATTGTGTGCTGTACTCAACTCTCTAAATGCTTGCAAAAACTCAGATAAGTTACGATCAACTGATGCAACCAATATTTGTTCTGATTGATTTTCTGAAGGGTCCACTCTTTGCGCGATAACTTCTACACTGGGTTCTGTGCTGTTATCCATATCATCAGTATTGCTATCATTGTTCATGTTTTGTCTATTTAATACGCTATTATGTGTTGATTATACATTATTCTTGTAAAACGTTCAATTTCTTCTAGATTAATAGTGCATTTAGTTTCTTTTTAGCAAATTACTATGATTTGTAATATACTATAGTAATGTTACGTTTATTTTTACCTGATCAGTTACATTTAAATATGGCGCATATGGGCAATGCATGCCCTGAGCAAGATGTACTGTATATATTTGAACTGGATGATTATTTCACTAGAGTAAAGCATCATAAAAAAAAGATAGCTTTTATTATTGCTTGTATGCGGCATTTTGCCCGTATGCTGAGAGATAAAGGTTATCAGGTACGCTATTTTGCCCTTGATGATTCTAATACACCCACTAATTTGTCCGATGCTTTGTTATTAATGCGTCAGGAGCATACTAATACACCGATCGTAATAACTGCTCCTAGTGAGTACCCTGATTATGCTTGTACTAGGCAGTTTGCAGAACAAAATCCAAGTTTAGTGAGCATATTGGATGATGATCGTTTTATGTGCTCTATCGATGCGTTTAAAACATGGGCTGGTGATAAAAAACAATTACGTATGGAGTTTTTTTACCGAGTAATGCGTAAACAGCATGCAATTCTTATGGATGGTGATGCTCCTGTAGGGGATAAGTGGAACTTTGATAGTGATAATAGAAAACCACCTAAGCATGGCCTTGATGTACCAGCTCCTTATACTCATGCTCCGGATAGCATTACCCAGGAGGCTATTGATCTTGTTAATGCGCGTTACGCTGATCATTTTGGTGATATGCAGCCTTGGTATTTTGCAACTACACGGGTACAGGCATTATCTGCTCTAAAGCTATTTATTAAAACAAGATTAGCCTTATTTGGCGATTACCAAGATGCTATGCTGATTGGGCAACCCTGGATGTTTCACAGCCATATCAGTTTTTATCTTAATATAGGCTTGCTGCTGCCTAGAGAATGCATTCAAGCTGCGGAAGATGCTTATCGTAACGGCCAGGCGCCTTTGAATGCAACTGAAGGATTTATTCGGCAGATCTTAGGCTGGCGTGAATTTATTCGTGGCATTTATTGGTTACGTATGCCTGCATATAAAGAGCTTAATTTTCTTAATGCCACACGCAAGCTGCCACCCTTATATTGGGGTAAGAAAACGCATATGCGCTGTCTTTCTGAGTGTGTTACAGAGACACAAAACCATGCCTATGCGCATCATATTCAGCGACTGATGGTACTAGGAAATTTCGCACTGATTGCCGGCCTTGATCCTAAAGAGGTAAATAATTGGTATTGGATTGTGTATGCTGATGCTCATGAATGGGTGGAGCTACCTAATGTAAGCGGTATGATATTATTTGCTGATGGCGGCTTTCTAGGCTCAAAGCCCTATGCTGCTAGTGGGAGCTATATTAATAAAATGTCGGATTACTGCAAGGGTTGTAAATATAAAGTATCTCAAAAAAATGGTCCAGATGCCTGTCCTTTTAACTATCTTTATTGGGATTTTCTACTACGCAATCAAGCAATCCTAAAAGCCAATCAGCGCTTGTCAATGATTTATAGTACTCTTAGTAAGATGAGTGCAGAGAAAGTATCTGCTATTAAGCAAGATAGTAAGCGCTTTTTAGCGGCATTGGATAATAACGAAACGGTGTAATATTTTGAAAAAAACGCATCTGCCTGAGAAAATTTGCCAAGTATGCCACAAACCTTTTTCCTGGCGCAAAAAATGGAAAAGGGTTTGGCATCAAGTGAAATATTGCTCTGAGAGATGCCGCAGAAATAGGAATAAATATGTATCATAATACCTTAGCTTGGATCTTAAGTTTGGCAGGCCTACTACCAGTTATTGCAACATATGTATGGGCATATTATAAGGGTATTGATTCACAAATAATGCTGGTTGTTTTGCAGTATCTTGGAATTATTCAGGCTTTTCTGGCAGGTACTTCCTGGGCTTTTAGCCTTAGCTCCCCTCAGTTTGCCTGGGGTTTAGTTTATGCAGTCAGCTTTGCGCTACTTCCATGGTTTGCTAGTATGCAAAGTATTTTTATTCGCCTTATATTTGCTGGTATTGGCTTTATAGGCTTGTTGATATTTGATTATCTTTTATTAAGAAAGCAAGTTATTAGCACCTGGTATTTTAGCTTACGAGTGCTTATTACTATTATTATGATTACTTTATTGCTTTTAATTATGGCTCTTATATGAAAACAACTATAAATATAGTCTGGTTTAAACGCGACTTGCGTATTCATGACCATGCACCTCTACAGCAAGCAGCAACGCAGCAATATCCTGTTTTGCCTCTGTATGTAGTCGAAGAAGACTACTGGCAACAAGATTTTGCCTCAAGCCGCCATTGGTCTTTTATTTATGATTGTTTAGTATCACTTAATAATCAACTTGAATCTCTAGGACAGGGCCTGATTATACGCCGTGGTGATGTGATTTCAGTACTGAGTATGTTGCAAAAAACCTATTCTATTCATACAATCTATGCGCATGAGGAAACTGGTAATGCCTGGACGTATCAGCGTGATATTGCTGTTAGTAAGTTTTGTACTAACACAGGCATTGTGTTTAGTGAATATCCCTGTAACGGTGTGGTTCGCCGTTTGCAAAATCGCGATCACTGGTCTGGTATTCGTAATAAACGTATGGCAGCCAGTTTGTATCCCCCTCCTTCGAACTTACAAGCTATCCCTAGTATTGTAAGTGATGACCTTCCTGCTAAAGATGATAAATTATTTGGTCCAGCACCTGATGGTATTGTCCAAGTAGGTGGTCGTGAAAAAGCTCTATTTAATCTTGATAGATTTCTTCATACGAGGGCAAAGGAGTATTTGTTTCGTCTGTCTGCCCCTGGTCCATCTGAGAAATATTGCTCTCGTATGTCCTGTTTTTTAGCCTACGGCTGTATGTCTGTGCGCGAAGTAGTGCAAGCGGTTGCTAAACGTCGTAGTCAACTTACTGCTGAGGATAGTAAAGCTTGGTCACGGAATTTATCGGCTTTTCAGTCACGATTATCTTGGCGTTGTCATTTTATGCAGAAGCTTGAAGACCAGCCCTCTATTGAGTTTCGTTGTATGCATCCTGCATTTGAGGGTATTCGAGCCGAACTTAATGAGAAGTGGTTTCATGCCTGGCAACAAGGCCAAACGGGCTATCCTTTTGTTGATGCCTGTATGCGTAATCTTAAATATCATGGTTGGATTACTTTTCGTATGCGGGCTATGCTTGTGAGTTTTGCCAGTTACCACTTGTGGATTGATTGGCGCCACAGTGCTAAGTTTCTAGCAACTGTCTTTACCGATTACGAGCCTGGTATTCATTATAGCCAGTTTCAGATGCAATCTGGGGTTACAGGCATTAATGCAATTCGTATGTATAACCCTATGAAACAGTCACTTGAGCATGATCCTGATGGCCACTTTATTAGACAATGGGTCCCTGAATTAAAACAGGTGCCTACAGAATGGATACATACTCCGTGGGATATGCCGCCACTGTTACAACAAGAGCTTGGTTGTATTATAGGAGACCATTATCCGCAGCCTATTGTAGACCACTCTAGTGCCATTGCCTTTGCCCGTGCAGAAATTAGTGCTTGTCGTAAGAAAATAGACTTTAAACAAACATCCAGTAAGGTATTTAAAAAGCTAGGAAGTCGTAAGCGTCAGAATAAAAAGAAGCCTCCTAAAAAACCTGATAACCAATTATCTATTACTTTCGACGCGTGATATTTATGCTAATTGGTACTCTAGATACTCTGCAAGAAAATAGGCTGATCGATATGCTGCCTCCACTCCGGAAGCTATAAAACCATCGCCACATACTCCTAATGCCATAGTTTCATCAGCTAGGTATCTTTGTGTGCAGGGCTGATCAATAAATCCATATTTCCAGGTATGTAAAGCTTCATACTCAATATCGTTTAATTTTATGTAGCTCTTTAATTGTTTTTTCATAAGAGCACTTACTTCTGTAGAATCGTATTCTATATGCTCTGCAGCCCATTGTTTTGAACTATGTACTACCAATGTTTTTTGCATACCTTCAGCATTTGGCCTTCTCGCATTATTATGTATACTCTCTATTACTCCATCTTCTACCAGCCCAATATCATAGCTTATGTCTAAAACTTTATTTAAGCCTATTAGCAATGTGTAGCATGGTAACATTTGTATGGGCTCTAGATTTTTTAGAAATGGTATTGGCTTATTGCATGATGTAAGAAGCTTTTGTGTTTGTGTTATTGGTGCAGTTAGCACAATCCAGTCAAAATCTTTGAATGTTTCATCGCTTTCTGATGTGAGTGTCCACTTTGTATTTTTCTCAAGTGACACGATTTTTGATAATTTATGTACTGTATAATTTCCTAGTAATGCCTTGCATAGACTGTTCATTTTTGGTGTGCCTACATAATAACCTTCGCTTGGTAAATAACTTGCTTGGTTAAAATGTATTACTTTTGGTTGCCACTGGCATATATGGGTAGTACTTAATTCAGCTAAGAAGTCTTTAAATGTTGCATCGCTGGCAGAAAAACTTCCTGTACCGTGATCAAAATTGTATGAGCCCACAGTACGTGTAGACATACGACCGCCAATCCCTCTGCTTTTTTCAAATACTTCTACATCAACATTACTAAGCTTGCTTAATCTATTGGCTAGTGTCAGACCAGCAATACCAGCACCTATAATAGCAAGTTTTTTATTCACTTTTATCCTCTTTACTCTTTCATGCTTGTTTGATACTGCTGAATGCATTCAGTGCTGCATCTCGAGACTTGGCTAAGTCTACTATGGGCTTAGGATAGTTCTCACCAAGTTTCACCTGTGCTGCTTGTAGTACCAATATTGGAGCTTCCCAGGGTTTATATAGAAATTCTTTAGGCATATATTTTAGTTCAGGTACATATTTACGGGTGAATTTACCATCTGGATCAAACTTTTGCCCCTGTAATATCGGATTAAAAATCCTAAAATAAGGTGCTGCGTCAGCACCGCTACCAGCTACCCATTGCCAGCTTGCAGCATTATTAGCTAAATCAGCATCGGCAAGACAATCCCAGAACCATTCAAAGCCATGTCGCCAATGTATCATTAAGTTCTTTACCAGAAAAGAAGCTGTGATCATTCTTAAACGATTGTGCATATAACCTGTTTGATATAGCTGCCTCATACCAGCATCTACAATTGGAATACCTGTTTGTCCCTGCTGCCATTTTAGCAAATACTCTTGGTTGTTTGCCCAGGGGAAATTATCAAATTTTTTATTAAAGTTGGCACTATCTAAGTCATTATTATAATAGAGTAGGTAGTTTGAAAACTCTCGCCAGGTTAGCTCGCTTAAATAGTGTTCTAAATCTTTATCGTTTGCATACTGCGGACCTTGCATACTTGCTGCTGTCCATACCCATGTTGGCGAGAGCTCACCATAATGTAGGTTTGCTGAAATGACTGATGTGTTGTGTTCTGCTGGAATATTTCGCCCTTCTTTGTAGCCTGCTAATTTTGTTTGTATAAACTTTGTTACTTTTTCTTTTGCTGCGTTTTCACCAAACTGCCAATGCTTAGTGATAGTATCTTGCCACGGATGCTTGGGAAGTAGTAGTAACTGATCAAGCTCACAGCTGCCTGTTAGCTTGGTTAAACCCGTAAGCTGCGGAGTATCTGCTAGTGGTCTGGTTGCTGTGACAAAAGCCTTTTTCTTAAAAGGTGTAAATACTTTATAATATTGGCCTTCTTCTTTGAGTATACTTTTAGGATGCCAGATGTAATTACCGTTTTCTTGTTGAAAAACAATTTTATTATCTTGGCATTGTTGCTTTATTTTTGCATCGACTTGTTGCTGTTTTGGCTCAAAGGCAATATTGCTATAAACATGGGTGATTTTATTATCATTAATTATTTTGGTAATTACTTCTTCCATATTGCCATGGAAAAAATTTAATTTACCTGCCAATGATGTATTAAAAGCCTTAAGTGCATGATGTAAATATACCTTACTAGCCGCTCCCATTGCCATCCCACTAGAAATATTCTCATCATAAATATAGATAGGAATAACCTTTGCATGTGTGCAGGCTAGTGATAATGCTGGATTGTCTGTAATTCGAAGATCTTGTCTAAACCAGATCAATGCTGTAGTTTCTATAGTCAACGGTCTATCTCTTAATCATTGCTTTTATTCTAAACTAAGATGTAAAGTAAATATAGAGTAATGAAGTATATTGTCATCAACTTATAATGTTGCTAACATTATAAGACACTCTATTAACAAGCATAACAATTATGCAAGCAAAAGACTATTTGCACTCATACCAGCCCATAGCATCTGAAGAGCATGTCTACTTAACCATGATGTTAGACTTTCTTAATGCTCACAATAATGCTTTTTTACGCAGCTGTCACCTTGGTCATTTTACTGCATCTGCTTGGATTATCAACGCTAGTTGTAGTAAAGGTTTGCTAATGCATCATCGTAAACTAAATAAATGGCTTCAGTGTGGTGGGCATTGTGATGGTGATGATAATCTTGCTCGAGTAGCAATGAAAGAGGCCACTGAAGAGTCAGGAATTAGTGATCTGAGGTTACTTAACGATGCAGTTTTTGATATTGATATCCATTTAATTCCACAACGCTTACAGGAGCCTTCACATTATCATTTTGACGTGCGTTTTTTGTTACAAGCAGATGATGATACGCGATTGCAAAAAAACTCTGAATCAAATGAACTCCAGTGGGTAGACCTACATAATATATCGGCGTATACCAAAGAAAACTCTATACTGCGCATGGTTAGAAAAACCCTTAACATGACTGAAACACAGACCTGTGGATAAGTTTGTTGATAATGTGTGCGCAGCTTATATACTTATAATACAAATAATTTTTATCCATATATATTCAATTTTTTAATACCAGAATATAGCGCTTAATACTTATGCATAATTCGCGCTATAGATTTATACTTAGTAACTAGTAAAAATATCCGCTATATACTTGCAATATTATTGATGTTATTGAATAAAAAACCTTGAAGTGCTAAAATCACCCTTTTATCTTTAGTATCATGGTTGCCGTTCGAAACCTAGCAATTGCTTTTAGTGGCCACTATCTTTTTCAAGATGTGAGTTTTACCATTGGTAGCGATGAGAAAATTGGCCTCATAGGCCGTAATGGGACGGGTAAATCTACCTTTTTAAAAATACTAATGGGACAAATTGAACCTGACAGCGGCGAAATTAATATCCCTAAACACCATGATATAGGTTTTCTGCAACAACATATTGCTTTTTCACATGATAGTGTTATTGAGGAAGTTGCCAGTGTTTTACCTGCTGAGCGTATTTATGAGACGTGGAAGGGTGAAAAAATATTAATGGGACTTGGTTTTTCCGAAGACGATATGCTCAGCTCACCTGATATTTTCTCAGGTGGTTATCAAATAAAGATTCAGTTAGCCAAATTATTATTACAAGAGCCAAGTTTACTTTTGCTTGATGAACCTACTAACTATCTAGATATCCATTCTAGTAATTGGTTGAAAAAATTTCTAAAAAAATGGTCTCAAGCACTGATTCTTATCACTCATGATCGCCTTTTTATGGATGATATTATCAGTCATACAGTTTATATACATCGTGGTAATTTCAGAAAAACTAAAGGTAAGACAGAAAATATCTATAGCCAAGTAGCATTAGAGGAATCTATACATGAGAATGCACGCTTACGTCAGGAAAAAAGCCGTAAAACAACACAAGCTTGGATTGATAAAGTTAAAGCTAAGGCAAGTATGGCTAGTAGAGCACAATCTAAAATTAAACAATTGGCAAAAGAAAATGTACTAGATAAACTCACTGATCTTGATAGCTTAGATTTTACATTCCCCTATCAAGCTTTTAACAGTCGTGAATACCAACTTCAGGTAAAAAATTTAAGTTTTGGCTATGATAGTACTAACTTGCTAATCAAAGATCTGTCTTTTTCAATTAGCTCCGGGGATAAGATTTGTATTATTGGTAGAAATGGCAGGGGTAAATCTACACTCTTACGACTTATGGCTGGTTTACTACAGCCCTTATCAGGACAAATTATAACCCATCAGAAAACACAATTAGGCTATTTTGCGCAAACTAATATCAATAGCTTAAAAGAGCAGGCTTCAATTGTAGAACAACTTGCTATGTTTTCAGATAAGCATTCCGAGCAAATTATCCGCAGTATTTGTGCTACACTTTTATTTTCTGGTGACTTAGCTAACAAACGTATTAGTTTATTATCTGGTGGTGAAAAAAGTAGAGTTATGCTTGGTAAACTACTAGTACAATCAGGTAATTTACTGCTTCTTGATGAGCCTACTAATCACTTTGATATGCAGTCTTGTGATTCGCTAATGTCTGCTATCGATGCCTATCCTGGTACAGTAGTTATGGTTACTCATGATGAGAAGTACTTGCGTGATGTCGCTAGTAAGCTGATTATATTTGATGGTAATCGCGTGTTCTTTTTCAACGGTAGTTATGCTAAGTTTCTCGCTAAACTCGGCTGGCAGGAGTTGTCTCAATCTAAGTGATAGCTTAGACAACCTGCATGGCTTCAGTTTGCTCTTGTAACAACTCCCCTAACTGCTCGATGTTACTGACGGTATTAAATATATGTTTCTCTTCACTACTAACAAAACCTTCTGCCACGAGATGCTCTATTTGTGCCAGTGTATCATTCCAGAAACCCTGGTAATTAAATAGAATAATAGGCTTTCTATTAGTTTTTATCTTTCTTAAAACTAATATTTCGTATAGCTCATCTAGCGTTCCATAACCTCCCGGAAGTATCAAAAAGGCGTCTGACATATCCATCATTTTTTGTTTTCTTGTTGCTAAACATGGCGTTCTAATCAACTGTGTTACTTTTTTATGTTCGGTTTCTATACCCTCTAGGATATCAGGTAATACACCTATAACTTCACCATCATTGGCTAATGCTGCATCTGTTACTGCTCCCATTAGGCCTCTATTGCTGCCACCAAATACAATTGATATTTCAAGACCCGCTAGCATTTCGCCAACTTTCGCAGCAGTTTGGCTAATTTTTGGGTTGTAGCCATCTCTTGCCCCGCAGAAGACACATATTTTTTTGACTTGCATGATATGATTGTCCTTACAAAAAAACATCGTAATCTGTCGAATATAAACAATATTAGAATCTATAGCAATGGTCATTAGCTATATATAATATCTTTTTACATTATCTCATAAACATAGCTATTATTGTTTTTGTGCTACTTATACTTTTTTTAACATATTTTTAACTATTGCTAATTTCTTTGTCAGTATAAATGCGCTTTGAGTTGGTTAGCCTGCTAGCTGTGTCTTGCATTAGGCTAAGCCTTTTGTTTCTATAACTTGATATGCTATAGTAGTAGATCTTCTGTGTACTGAGGAAACGGGTAATATTGTTGTCTTTTGTTGAAAGTTTATTGAACATAAGAAAAGTACTTATTCAGGCAACACCTTTTGTTCTGGGTATATTGCTATTAAATCTCAGTCCTTTTATCAATACTGTTGTCACAACGCAGCTCAGCCCTGGCGCCCTTGCTTTTGTTGGCACTGTACATTTGATACTTTTTTTTGCAGAAACTTTCGTTAATGCACTAAGCTATGCAGTACAGATTTATACTGCAAGATTTGATAATACTAGATCGCAAAATAATATTCTATTTAGTGCTTTTATCATAACCTTAACTTTTAATTGGCTGTTATGGACGATAGTTTTGCATTTTGGCCAACCGCTATTAAGTAGTATCATATTTAATATTAAACTACAGCCTGAACACTTTGCTTATTTTAGATTACAAACATGTACGTTCTTTTGTAATAGTCTCATTTTGTTATTACGCGGCTATTTTGCTGGAAAAAAACGTAATGATCTTTTCTTTTCTGTCATTGCTATTATTGTTGGCAGTCAAGTTTTGTTTAATATTGCTATGTCTAGTTACTCTCAATACTTCTATACTATTTTAAGTGTGGGCTGTGCTGAGCTGCTAGCAAAAATATTAGGTTTGTGTTTTTATCTTAATATATTTATTAACTCTTTTCTATCTGAGCGGAATAAAACCCCAAGAATTTCAGGGCGGCATATTCAACAGCTATTAACTTTTATTGCACCACTATATGCTTTTGGTATATTGGATCATTACGCAACGGTCATGCTATACCAGCTAGCTGGACTTACATTGTCTAGCCAAGGCTTTTCAAGTTTAGTTTTGGTTTTTTCTGTGCTTGGCTGCTTTCCTGGCATGGGCTTTGGGCTTGCAGCTATGACCCCTGTTAGCAGATCTTTTGGTAAAAAAGCTTTCCGAGAAGCCTATAAAACCATACTATATTTCACTTTAACTGGCAGTTGGTTTATCTTTACCCTGTCATTGCTTTTATGTTTGAATCTACCAGTTTTACTCTCTTATTTAACGCATGATATAAGCTTAATGCGTATCAGCTTACTGCCTATGCAAATAATGCTTTTCACCAGCGGTATTCATGTTGCCTGTCAAGTAAGCATTCGCTCTTTACAAGCAGTTGATCAAACAAGGTTATCAACCTATATTAACCTGGTTATTGTTTATGGCTGTCGAATGCTTATGCTATTTGCTTACTACCAGGGTATGCAGGTCCATATTTATCATTTCTTTTTAGCACTAATGTTTGAAAAAATATTAAAGTTGCTATGGATGCAGTCCTATCTTTATTATTATTTACATAAATTATCACGTAAGCCATCAAATATATACTTTTCTAAGGCTACGCCCCAAGATGCTCAGCAATTAGATTGAGGTTGTTTTGTAAGACAGTAGAGCCCTCTTCTATCAGTAGTTTAAACTCTGCTCTAGCCTTATTAGAGGCTGTTGTAGTATGCAACTGTTGTTTTGTACACGTGTATAGTTCTGCTTCGCTATTAACAATCTTGCCAACGCCTCTTTTAGTAATATCCTCCCATGATTGAGTAAAATTACTCATATGTGGTCCAGAAATAGCATATGTTCGCATTTTAATTGCCTCTAGTGGGTTATGGCCACCATGCTCAATCCAACTGCCTCCAATATACGCGCAATTAGCCCACGCAAGGTAATCTAGCATTTTACCATAGCTATCTATTATCAAGACTTTGGCTTTTGTGCTAATTGAATGATTGCTTTCTATTACGGCAGGTAAACTAAGCTCTTTTGCTTGATATTCTAAGTTTGTGGCCCTGGTGATATCTCTGGGGATTAAAATCAGCTTACTCTGTATGTGCGGATACTCTTCTTGTAGCTTAAGCAGTATTCGCATTAATAAACTTTCCTCATTTGCATGTGTGCTTGCTCCAAGTAAAATAAATGTTTCTTTTTTTATATCTAGCCATTGCCAACGTTTTTCATACATTGCTTGGTAAACTTCATCTTTTATAATATCGGTACTGTATTTAAGATTACCGCGACTGGCGAAATCTGATTTTTTTAAACCTAACGTTACCAAGCGATCTTCTGAGCAACTATCTTGCATACTAATAGCATTTAAATTTCTATATATACTTAAGAAAAATCTGTTAGCATATTTATATCGCCTAACGGATCTATGTGAAATTCTACCAGATAATAACAAACAAGGTATATCTTTTCTCTTAGTATAATAATAAAGGTTTGGCCATAGTGCTCGCTCGATGATAATCATAGCCTTAGGTTTAAAGTGATTGAGAAAACTATTAATACAGACTTTAGCCTCATAAGGTAAATAGTAATGAGCATATTGCTTATTGTTTTGTTTTGCGTAGCGCATTGCTTCTATATCTGTCATCATAATTATGAACTCATACTGGGTATACTGTTTGCTTAAAGTAGCAAGTAGGGCTTTTATTGAGCGATACTCGCCTAAACCCTCGGCTATGATTACGACGTTTTGCTTAT
The DNA here is from genome assembly GCA_902538855.1 of uncultured Coxiella sp. Classification (GTDB taxonomy): domain Bacteria; phylum Pseudomonadota; class Gammaproteobacteria; order Comchoanobacterales; family Comchoanobacteraceae; genus CACBGS01. Next base: position 25,049 of record CACBGS010000003.1, on the reverse strand, counting down.
TTGGTATACCATAATAGCATCCTAGTCTTTGTAAAAACTGGTCTTGGTAATCTTTTTTAAAAGCATTTCTGCATGCTAGTATGCCAAGATAGATGAAATAGAAAGGCATTATAGCTGCGACCAGCCCTCGGTAGACTAATCTCTCTATTAACATAGTTATGGATGACCCCACCAGTGCGTGAGTGTATATACTACTTCTATACTAATCAAAATAACTATGGTGACTTCAAGCATAATAAAATGGCCGTGTTTTATTTGCTCAGCGAGCATTTCATATAACTCCTGCATCATATCTAGACGTTTGTTTAAATTATCTAAACGTGCTTGCATATCCATCTCTTCTTTGGTCGATAGAAATACTTTTTCTGCTCCTTGTCTATCCCAGAAATAATCTGGCGTATCCAGTAAATCACTGTATAGGTTTATTTGTGCTTTTAGTAAAAATATTTGGCCTGTTTTTTTCATTGTAGATGATCTGCCAATTATAACTCGCCCGTATTTAGCTAGTGCTGTAGTATCATAACGCAAATCACCTAAAATCTTTTCTACAGTATTCTCATAATGGCTTAGTTTAACCGATTGTGTTATGGCATAGCTGATACCTACTTTTTCTTCTAAATCATTATGCTTTAGTATTAACTTGTTGCCATGAATCTGGGTCTTGGTATCTGAACTTAGTGTGAAAATTTCTTGTTCTACAGCTTTGAATTTAGTCTTTGCAAATTTCTGTAATAAATTTATGGTTTGATCTCTCATAGAAGTATCTGAGTTGAAAAAAATTACACAGCCATACTCAAAAACCATAAACTCTTGGCTTTGCTGAGCTGTTTCTTCGCTTATTGCGTAGATAATTTCTTTAGCAGGTTGTGAGATTTGTAATTGCTTTTTATTTAGTTCTTTTACTAGCTTATCCCAATAAAAGCTACTTGCTAAGCAGTAAGCTATAGCTATATTTTCTTTAGATGGATCCATGTTAAAAATACCAATTAATGCAGTATATTATAGCTTGATAGAAATATTTTTGTAGTTTTTTTTCATAAACTTGCTGATGCTGTTCTAGTTTTTATTTATAAGGGTACAAAATCCGCTTTTGTCGCTCCACAATCAGGACAGTACCATGTATCTGGTACTTGCTCCCATGTGGTACCAGGCTCTATACCGTCTTCAGGGCATCCTAAGGCTTCATCGTAAACGTAACCGCATAATATACAGATGTATTTTTTCATGTACTTGGCTTATCTTTGATGCTATTCTATGTCATTGATTTTAACATTAGATAGTAATTCTGTAAACCTAAATATATTATGGCCAGTCTTAAACAGTTTGAAAAAGCAAAAAATATCATCCCTGGAGGGGTCAATTCACCTGTGCGCTCATTTAAATCTGTTAGTGGCAATCCCTTATACATTGAGTCAGCACAGGGAGCATACTTACAAGATACTGAGCACCGCTTATATATCGACTATATTAACGGTTTTGGTCCGCATATTCTTGGTCATTCTCATCCTGATGTTGTTAATGCTATTCAGAAAACAGCTGCTAAAATGTGTAGTATTGGGGCCTGTCATACTTTAGAGTTGTCTATGGCGGAACTTTTAATTGATACAGTTAAAAGTATTGAAATGGTGCGCCTTACCAACTCTGGCACCGAAGCGGTTATGGGAGCTTTACGCTTAGCTAGAGCTGCAACTGGCAGATCTTGTTTATTGAAGTTTATTGGTGGCTATCATGGTCATGTAGATTCCATGTTAGTGGATGCTGGTAGTGGCGCTGCAACTTTTGGTCATCCATCTTCCCCTGGTGTAACTCCAGAAGTGTCTGGGCATACTGCCTTGGCTACTTATAATGACCTTAGTAGTGTTGATAGAATACTTGCTGAAGCTGCTAATGATATTGCTGCGATTATTGTCGAGCCAGTTGCTGGTAATATGGGTCTTATTCCACCGAAACCAGGTTTTTTGCAAGGATTGCGAGCAAGAGCTGATAAATATGGTATCGTTCTAATCTTTGATGAGGTGATGACGGGGTTTCGTGTTGCCCTAGGTGGTGCACAGGAACTCTACGGGGTAACACCTGATATTACTACCCTTGGTAAGATTATTGGCGGCGGTCTTCCTGTTGGTGCAATTGGTGGTAGTGCTGAACTAATGCGGCAATTTGCTCCTTCTGGCCCGGTATATCAAGCAGGCACATTATCAGGTAATCCACTTACTATAGCAGCAGGCCTAGCAAGCCTTACTATCTGTCAACAACAGCAAGACTCCCTATACCCACATTTAAACAAGCAAACTTCAGCTCTTACTCAAGGCATGTCTAGACTGGCAAAAAAACACAATATTCCATTACAAACGACCGCTGTTGGTGGTATGTTTGGATTCTTTTTCACGCAGCAGCCAGTAGAGCATTTTGAACATGTTTGTGCCTGCTCTGAAGAGCTTTTCAGTCAATTTTTTCATTGCTGTTTACAACAAGGAGTGTATTTCGCACCCTCTCCTTATGAAGCAGGATTTGTATCTTTAGCCCATAATCATGAAACATTAGAGCATACCTTAGCCACTGTTGATATGGCTTTTGCACTGATGGCCAAAGTTAAAGCATCGCATTTGGTTTAAACTATATATAACTGCATACAATGCCTATGAATACAGTTAAGCCAATCCACTGATTTAGCTGGAATAATTTAGCGTAATTGATATTATCTTCCTGATCTAAGCAGCTCACCTGCCAATATAGTAAATAAGCCGCTATCAGCCAACCGATAGCATAATATATCGATAGTTTAAACATTAGCCCTACTATGCCAAGGCCAAGCCAAAATATAGTATATGCTAGCCCAATACCAGTCTGTAAATTGTCCCCTAACCATACAGCACTTGAGCCTATACCTAACTCTATATCGTCTTTTTTATCTTGTAATGCATAAATACTATCATAAGCAAATACCCAAATAGCTACACAAATATATAAAAACCATGCGCGTGGATCTTTTATTTTGTCACTCATAGCAAAGGCCATGGGTATACCCCAGGAGAATGTCATACCTAATATTATTTGTGGACAGGCTATGTATCTCTTGCTTAACGGATATATTATTGTTAATAATGCACCAATAATAGCCAGCATTATAGTTGTTATATTTAGAAAAAATAATAAGATGCCCAATGCACAGCTAAGTATTAATATGCTAAGTAATGCAGTTTTTAATGATATTTGTCCATTGGCTAGTGGCCTATTTTTTGTTCTCTCAACTAGAATATCAAGATCATAATCTTGTGTATCGTTAATTATACAGCCCACAGTACGCATGCCGATGGCACCTAAAATAAATACGCATAATATCGTTGGCGCTGGCGGCCCATTATTTGCTAGCCACAAGGCCCATAATGTTGGCCATAGTAGAAGAAATATTGGTACTATAGCGTGGAATCGACATAATCTTAGCCACTGTATTATCTTATTCATCATTTAACTGTACTTCTAAGGCAACAGAGTTAATACAGTAGCGCTTACCTTCTGCCGTTGGCCCATCGTCAAACACGTGACCTAAGTGTGCTCCACAGTTTGCACAACATACTTCTACTCGCATCTGTATAAGAGTATAGTCCTTAAAATATTTGACGGCATTATTGCTAATAGGCTGTGTAAAACTAGGCCAGCCAGTTCCTGATATAAATTTATTTTTATTCTTAAATAATGCCTGTTGGCAGCATACACATCGGTATATTGTATGCTCATTTTTATCTTCTGTAATGGCTTCATTGTAGTATGCTGGCTCTGTTTTTCCCTGTACGCATACAGCAAAGGCAAGGGGACTTAATTTATTTTGTAATTGCCGTTTAAATTTTGCATCCATTTTTCATATCATTGCTGTCTTAATTAGAGCATAATTGATAAACTGTTTATTCGTCAAGTATCCCTTATTTGTACATAGCTGTTTTATTTGCTTGGAGGTGTATTATTGTCTGATATCACTTATTGGTTATTTTGGGTTGGCTTAGGTCTTATTATTTTAAGCTTTTTATTACCTTGGCTTAGCTTTTTACCTATTGGTCGTTTACCTGGTGATTTTTACTGGCAAAGTGATGACGGAAAATTTCACTTTTATTTTCCTCTCGGCACATGTTTATTAATCAGCTTAGCATTGTATTTAATACAAAAAATTATTGCAAACATCTAAGCTTGCTTGACACTAAAGCGGCAATACGGTATATTTAAAGTATTATTCTATATAATTATGCTCATGGTAGATGATTCTCCTTCGCTGGCACACTATACAGTCGCCGAAGCTAACAAAATGATTCCAGAATTAGAAACGTTTTTTATACGTATTCAGCAAATGCAGCTGCAAATACAAATGCTGTTTAAGGAACTTAGAAAAACAGGCATTGACTTTATACCGAAAAATGAAAAAGAGCTTTTATTGCTACATGAAACACTGGATGATGAAGCAATTGATACTGTAAGCAGCCTAAAAGTACTTTTAGCTAATATACAAGATGAGATCAGCGCACTTAGTAGTCGCGGCTGCAATGTCGCTAATATTGAGCAAGGTAAGGTCTGTTGGCCTTGCAAGCATCTTGATAAAGAAGTGCTACTGAGCTGGCATGTTGGTGAGACAAAAATTGGCTTTTGGTTATATGCCGATGATAAAGGCAAGATAAGAAGACCTATTAGTGAGCTTTCTTCTCAAGAAAGTATTGTTTAAGCTAGCTAAGGTTACTCTCTTCAACCCAGCACTTATTTGTGTTACCAAGTATGATTTTCTCAGGCCTATTTCTCACAAACAACCCATGTGAGATGACCCCAGGAAAAGCTTCTATACTTTTGGCTAAAGCATAAGGCTCAGCAAAGCTAAGATTATGGCAGTCTATTATCGGATTCCCTAGCTCTGATAGTCCAGACCTAAGAACAGGACTACCACCCAGTCCAACAATATATCTAGCAAAATGCGACTGTGCCCATGTAACTAGCTCTACTGGTAATGGCATACTTTCTCCTAGCCTCTCTACTTTTTTGCGTTCTTCTGCTAAAACCCAAAATATACGAGCCATTCTTGCGCACAACATCTCTCCTGTCATTGCGCCACCTGCTCCCTTGAGTGGAATAAAATCTTTGTCTATCTCATCCGTACCATCTATATATATATCAATGCTCATGGCTTCATTGAGCATTACTCCTGTTAAAGCATATTTTTTTGCATATTCCATAGTTCTTAGTGAACTAAAAACGTAGCCCTGATGCCTGTAAGCTTGCTCAGCTAGCACATCAATACACGCCTCTACAGTGGTTCCTGTTCCTAAACCAAGAATAATATCTTTTGGTATTTCATTTAATGCCATTGCTGCTAATTGTTTTTTTACACTCATATCTTCTCCTCTGGCTAATTTGACTCAAACTCATCATTACTTACTCTAAATACTGCTGCATCCTCAAGCCTGAACGCTTGTAACGCACCTCCCCATATATACCCTTGGTCTATACATATAAATTTTTTATGTCTTGAATTTGCTCGTAGTGCAGACCAATGTCCAAAAATAACCCTCTGGCAATCAATTTTAGAGTATAAGTACCATGGCTTACTACCCTGTGGTAATGTCTCTAGATCTCCCGTATAGCTCAAGTCCATCTCCATAGCCTCAGTAATACAGCGTATTCTTGTTAAGATATTAATTATACATCTATATCTTGGCCATGCAGTTAATGTATTAAGCCACTTATTTTCTTTATTACCATACATGTTATCAGCTAGCTGCTTTAGTTTATCCCAGCTTAGCAATGCTTTTTCTAATTCTTTTGCATGGGCAAGTGTATCTTGTAAACTCCATTCTGGCCAGACACCCGCATGGACTAATAAGCTGTCGGTCTTTTGATGCCAGTAGGCAAATTTTGCTTTTAAATAGTACGCTAGATGATCTTGCTGTTCTGCTGATAGTTTTTTAAAATTATCTGGCTTGCTATGGATAGCTAGAAAATGTAAATCGTGGTTACCCATAAGGATTAATGCATTGCGCTGCTTTGCTAGCGCTAAAACTTCCCACTCTTGTTTACCCTTACCAACTAAATCACCTATGAATATTATAGTATCGCTTGCTTTTAACTCTATAAGCTCAAATAATTTGAGTAATGCTTGGTAACAGCCGTGTACATCCCCGATAACATAGGTAGCCAACTATAAACCCCAATTATGTTTTAAAATAAAAAAATACACTCCGGATAGAATTGCTCCTGCAGGAATTGTTATACTCCAAGAAACAAAAATACTTCTGACAGTTCCTAAATTGATTGCCATTAAACCTTTCGCTAAACCTATACCTAAAATAGAACCTACCATAATTTGTGTTGTTGATACTGGCATGCCCAGAGCACTTGCAACAATGATAATCACCGATGTTGTTAACTGTGCTGCAAAGCCTCTGCTTGGCGTTAATTGCGTAATTTTTGATCCTACAGTTTCCATTATACGATATCCGTATGTGACTAAACCTAATACTACACCTGCAGCTCCAAGCTGTAATAACCAAAATGGTATAACACTGGCTTGCTCGGATGTGTGAATAGACTGCTTGCCTAAAACACTAATAATTGCTGCGACTGGCCCTATGGCATTAGCTACATCATTAGCACCATGCGCAAATGCCATAGTTGCTGCAGATATTATTGCAAGACCTGAAAACATATCTTCAATTAACTGTACCTCATTTATATTTGCCTGCTTTTTATTGGCATATTTCCCTGTTAGCTGCCTTATTTTAATAGCGCTGATACTATAGGCTAAAATACCTCCAAGTAATACTATGGTATATAAATTATAACTACTTAGACGTATCCCTAATGGCGCAAGCCCATTTAGCAGGGTTATATTTATAAAAAATATACTTACTAATGCTGTGCATTTAGGTATAAATCTGGCCGCTGCTTGAAAACGATTTTGGGCATTGAAAATATATTTTGATATGTATTTAAAGACCATGTATGACATTAATGTGGCAATGCAGGGTGATAGTATCCAGCTTAGGAAAATTTCAAATAAATTCTGCCACTCTATATTCCATGGTCCAACACTTACCAAGCCAAACCCAAGTACAGCTCCAATAATTGTGTGTGTGGTTGAAACGGGTAAGCCATAATGTGTTGCAAAAATTAACCAAGTTGAAGCTGATAGCAATGCAGCAAACATCCCGATAACAAAAAGTTGTGGCTGTTCTGCAAAGAGCTCAATATCAACGATGCCAAAGCGAATCATATTTGTTACTTGACCACTGGCAAACATTGCTCCAAGGGCCTCAAATATGGCTGCAACTATAACAGCTTGACGAATGCTTAGTATGCGGGCACCTACTGTGCTTGCCATAGCATTTGCTACATCATTGGCACCAATAGCCCATGCCATGATAAAACCTACCACTAAGGCAAAGAAAGTCTCATCAAATGCTATTGATAACATATTTTATCCAGGGTAACGATCTTTGATTGCACAAGGGTGTCGACTTTTAATATAGCCCAAGCGCAGATAGTAACTAACCCCTACCTACTTGTCAATAACAAAGCAAGACGTTGTTGATATATCCATGCGGCTAATTCTGCTCCCTGGTATTTATCTACTATTTGTTGGTTCGGCCTGATTTGCCTAAGAGTATCTGTAAGCGCTAACCATTTATTTGCCTGCTCAGAAGCAGACTCAATATGTCCCAATAACTTGATTATTTCTTCAAATCGTTCTGCTCGCCTAAAAACATCCCAACGATATAAGTTTTTTAATAGCGATTCCTCTGGATTATCTATACTGTTGAAAACCTTGTGGATAAGTTTTATTAATAGGGCGCTGTCAGCTAAATGTTTTGGCAATGCCATTGTTTGTAATTGTTGTTGCCATTGCTTATCATCTTCTATATCAAGTCCTAATAGTAAAAATAAGCTTTGGTCATTATACTTTTCAGCAGCTTTTTTAAACCTTGCTATTGCCTTTTCAGGCTGTTGACAAGCTGGCATCAACTGTTGCCATGCATTTATACTCACCAGTACTTCTATAAAACGCCAAGGTGCTGGCATAGCAAAAGTTTTTTGCCATTCCTGCCACACCCTTTCTTTGGTTAAGTATAATAGCTCTTGCTCCTGTACAATTTGGCGACAATAGCTAATTGTGGTGCTGTCTACTGTAAAATCTGGTAGTTTAGCGGCAAATCTGGCTAGCCTAAGCACTCGAAGTGGGTCTTCAATAAAAGCAGGAGAGACATGTTTTAGTATCTTGTTTTTGATATCTTGCACTCCATGGTATGGATCTATTATTACTCCTGTATTACTTTCTGCTATAGCGTTGATGGTTAGATCCCTACGCATTAAATCTTGTTCTAATGTTACTGATGGGTCAGCAGATACACTAAAACCTTTGTAGCCATGCCCTTTCTTTCTCTCAGTTCTTGCCAGGGCGTACTCTTCTTGTGTTTTTGGGTGCAAAAAAACAGGAAACTCTTTGCCAACCTGTTTATAGCCATGCGCTAATAGTGTTTCTGGTTGTGCTCCTACAACCACCCAATCTCTCTCTTTTACTGGCAGGCCAAGTAGTTTATCTCTGACTGCACCACCAACAAGATACATCTGCATTATTGTACCGAATTTAGTTTAATACTTCATATTATAACAAAAGCTCTTGAAAACTTCTCTCTTTTTGCCCAAAATAGGACCATTGATTTTTGGTTATCCTATGCCTACATCAGCATTGTGTGTTAGAAATTGTAGCAAAACATATGCTAATGGTTTTGAAGCACTAAAAAATGTTAGCTTCGACGTGGATCAAGGTGATTTTACTGTATTACTAGGCCTGAATGGTGCTGGCAAAACTTCTTTGATAAGCATGATTACTGGTCTAAGTACTATTACTAAAGGAAATATATCAATATTTAATCATGATGTAGTTAGCGATAACTTCAATGCTAAACAATTACTTGGCGTTATGCCTCAGGAAATCAACTTTAACCCTTTTCTTACTATTATGGAAACATTGACTTTCTACGGTGGCTACTATGGATTAAGATATGATTTTATTGAGAAAGTTTCTAAACCGCTACTGCAAAAAGCGAGATTATGGAAGAAAAAAGATGAGCTTGTCTCTAGTCTATCTGGTGGTATGCGGCGTATGGTAATGCTTATTCGTGCTCTGGTAGTGCAGCCTAAACTGGTAATATTAGATGAACCAACTGCTAACTTAGATATAGAAATAAGAGAGATAATATGGGGAATACTGCGCGAACTTAAGAAAAATAATGTCACTGTGCTACTAACTACGCATAACTTAGTTGAGGCTGAATCTTTATGTAATAAAGTTATTATTATTCACCAAGGTAAATTGGTCTTTAATGATAAAATACATGATGCTATTACTAATCTTCGTGAGCAATACTTCACTATTGGTTTGACAGAAAAACCTCATGATTTGACATTCTTAGCATCGAATAGTTATCATTTTGATGAAGAGAAAAACCTTGTTGTTAAAGTTACGAAAGATAGGGCTCTTGATACGCTTCTTTCAACACTACACCAACATGGAGTTGCCTATTCAACTGTTGCGCCAACACAAAATCAGCTGCAACAAATTTTAAAAATGGCATTGTACAATGATTCGTAAACCAGAAGTAAATTTATATCAAGCACAATGGACTGCTTTTTGTACCGTCGCTTATAAAGAAATAATGCGGGTGGTGCGTATTTGGAAAATGTCTGTGATGCCCCCTGCGGTCAATACTTTTCTATTTTGTATGGTATTTGGCCAAATTCTTGGCACTAAAATTGGTAAAATAGCCGGAGTTGACTATATAAGTTTTATTGCTCCTGGTCTTATTATGAATATTATTGTGGTTGAAAGCTTTAATAACCTTGCCTCTTCAGTACTCATTGAAAAATACCACCATGCTATTGATGATTTAGTGGTTTCTCCTGCAGGTGAGTTGTCTATATTGCTTGGATTTATGGTTGGTGGCTTTTGTCGGGCTATTATAGCAGGTGGTATGGCTTCAATTGTTGCTTTTAGTATGGCCGGTATTGTTATAGATCACCCTTTTATTTTTGGTTATGCTGTATTTATTACTAGTTTTGTCTTCGGCTTACTGGGTTTGATTACCGGCTTGTATGCACAAAGGTTTGATGAGATTCCTACTATTCCTACCTTTATATTGACGCCATTATCTTTTTTTGCTGGTGTCTTTTATGACATTCGTAACCTTCCTGAACCTTGGCAGTCTATTAGCTTATTAAACCCTGTTTGTTATATGGTTGATACCTTTCGTTACGGTGCTATTGGTATTACCTTTCATGATATTCATCTTGGTTTATTGGTAATGAGTAGCATTGCACTATTACTTTTTTTCTTGTGCTACTATCTTCTCTATACCGGCTATGGTCTGAAAAAGTGATTTTGTATCATGGTTGTAACTTCCTCACCTGAATGCTTGGTGGATTTACAAAAATACCCTGGGGGAGTTTGTTTTTCAGAATTTATGCGTCATTGCCTGTATCACCATACTTATGGCTATTATACGCAAGCAGTTACTCGTCAGGGTGTTCAAGGTGATTACCATACTGCACCGACCTTAGGCCCTCTTTTTGCCGAAACCTTAGCTATTCATTTATCTACATTTCTATTTAATAATCCTGATTGGTCTATTTTAGAAATTGGTCCAGGTCGTGGTGATTTATGTCATGGTCTAATCAATGCATTGGCTAGAGTTGATTGTTTTCCTAAGTATTTTTGTGTTGAGCCATTTAAAAAATGCTGGTCTATGCAACAGGATAATTGCCGGTCTCATTTATCTTCTGCTCAATTTGCTAATATAAGCTGGTTATCAGAACTTACTACTGAATTTAAAGGTATTATTATTGCTAATGAGATTCTAGATGCACTACCATGTTCCCTAGTAATTTCTGATCAACAAGCAAGTTTACATGCACTTCATGTAGACTGCACAGGTATCTCGCCTTCTTGGGTACAAAAACCTATGCATATATCACAAAAAAACTTATTTTTAGCAAGAGAGTTACCACTTTATCCTAATTATCGCTATGAATTACATGATTACACTCCTTGGTTAAGCAATATTAGTAAGTGCTTAATACAGGGCCAGGTATACTTATTTGATTACGGTTATCCTCGTGCTGGCTATTACCATCCTGAGCGTAGTATGGGCACCTTAAGTTGCTTTGCTCAGCAAACTAAGCATGCAGACCCCTTGTTACAGCCCACTCAGCAGGATATTTCTGTTCATGTTGATTTTACTACTGTTGCTCAAACAGCATATGCTCTATCTATGGATATAGCTTTGTATACCACTTTTGAACAGTTTTTGAGTATAGCAGGCATTCATGAAGCCTTTTCACATTTATGTGATAATCACTCTATAGATACAGTACAATCTTTGCATTTAGCTCGCCACTATTTGCTTCACCCTGATGCTATGGGCGAAGTTATGAAAGTTATGCTGCTAACTAAAGGTTGTGCACAGCTTGATAGGAGTTTCACTTCTATAGATCTCGCACATACTCTCTAATATTTTAAGGAGTGGACATCTTAATATGCTTAGATTATTATGTTATCTGTCACTTGGGGTTTTTTTATGTTAGCCAAACATGTATATCGATTTGTCATTGCAGCTATTCTTGGGCTTACATTATGCTCTTATGCAACACTGGAGCAAAAGTTTAAGTTAAAACTTATCAGTGGTGTTTTTGCTACCAGCAGTAACGATACTAATAGTGATGGTAATAGCATACGTGGCGCTGTAGTGCCGTGGCGGCTAGCAGGTAATGCGAATATCTATATTGATAAAAAGTCTGAAGTAGGCTTAGACTTAGTCACCGAAAGCAGTATAAAAACTGGTAGTGGGCCTTATATTGCACCTTTCTCAACTGGTGATCCAAAGTCCCTTAGTCTTGGAAGGATAAGCTATACCTATATCTTAGATAAAGCTACCCGTGCTCAGGCTGCTGTTGGTAAGGTTAAGGCTAATATTCTTAAGAAAGGTAATAACCTCAGTCCGTTTCCTTTTTCTGATGCCGTGAGTAAACCTGCTATTACCAATGCAGATCTTGCTGTAGCCTTGCAAACTTCCTTGTTAAGTGAGCATCATTTTATCGCTGTTGGTGTTGGTATTGATAAAATAAGTTCAGGTAGCTCCTCAGCAGATCGTACACATTCGCTGTTTCTAGAATCCTATTATAACTTAAACGACACAGAGTTATGGCTGCACTACTCTCGAAATAATCTTGGTCAAACATATGCTCAACCACAATATGGTCTAGTTGGCTTTAACAATAAGAGCATAAATAGGCTTACATTAAGTTCATCGGTTGCATTTAATAATGCAGATGGTTTAGTAGGTGTTGATGTTGGCTCTTCCATTAAACTTCCCTTTATAAGTGAAAGCTCCTCTTTTGGCCTTGCCTATGCTTTCAAGAGGGATAAAAATAAAACTCTTGAAGTATCCTATAAGCAAAATATAAGTTCTTATTTAAATATGGTAGCTGCTATGTATTATCAAAAACCTATTAAAACTAGCTCAACAATACAAAGTACCAATGGCTACTATGTAGGTGGCTTACGACTTGAACAAGTACTCATTAAATAATAGTACTATACATATTTCCAATTGTTAATGCTGCACAGACTGCTGTTTCCATACGCAGTATTGTTGGACTGAACTTGATTTTAGTAAGTTGTAGTTTTTCAAAGTAAGCTAATTCTTCTGGGTGCCATCCTCCTTCTGGTCCTATGATCCAGGAAATATGATTTTTTGGCGGTTTGATTGCTAAAGGATGCTTACCATCTACTGCTCCTATAAAACAATTTACTGATGTTGTAGTACTTAATGCAGTATCTAGGCTTTGTGAGGTATGTATTTTTGGCAGTCTATTTAATCTGCATTGTTCTGCGGCACTGATTGCGATTCTATTCAGCCGCTCTAGTTTTTCTTGTGTTATTTGATTTTTTCCTGCCTTTGATTTGGTATACATTGAACTAATTGGTTGTATTGTATGTACGGCTAGTTCTGTTGCTTTTTGTATAATCCATGCCATTTTTTGTGCTGTACAATCCGCTATAAATAGTGTTTGCTTTAAGCCCTCTGAGATTTTATCATCATGGTAGCTTACTACTAATACAGCAACGCTTTTTTTTGTAACACTCTGTATTTGTGCGCAGTACTCTCCATTTGTACCATCAAATAATATAATTTTATCACCATCTTTTTTACGCAGTACTTGTAAATGATTACATGCTTGTTCTATAAGCTCATATGTTTGGCCTACTTCTGGCTTAAATCCAACCCAAATACGTGATGTCATACAAATAAGTTCTCTGGTGATTCATTCTCATCTTGTAGTTCATGTGACTCTAGTAGTTTTGGCTCATGGCCTTTTGCAAATAGTTCAAACATGGTATCCGTATCATCAACATCTGCTAAGCGACCAGTTTTTCTATCAATGCGCATACTTAAGACATTCTCTGGACGTACTGGTGGCTTTTCTTCTGCTTGTAAGGTTGTGCGCATGTAATCAACCCAGATGGGCAATGCTAATTTAGCAGCTGGTACATTTACGCTTTTAGCATTATCATAGCCGACCCATACTGTGGTTACTACATCCTGGTTAAAACCACTAAACCAAGCATCTAAATAGTCATTAGTGGTACCAGTTTTACCACAGAGATCATTTCTTCCAAGCACTTTAGCACCTCTTGCAGTACCGTATCTAACCACATCTTGTAATGCATTGCTAATAATGTATGCGTTTTGTTTGGAGATAACAGGCTTTTCAGCAAAGTCTTTTTGTTGTGGTATAATATTTTGCTCCATTTCTCTAAGTAATGCTTCATCACTGATGGTAACACCCTCATAATTTTCGATACGCTCAAGCCACCGTAGGCTACAAAGTGCGCCACCTCTTGGGAATATACTGTATGCTCTTGCAAGTTCTAATGGTGTGACTAAACCTGAGCCTAGAGATAAAGATAAGCCTTGTGCTTGCTTACTTTTTTTCAACCCCATCTGTTCTAAATAATTTATCGCCTTACTGATACCTATCTCTTTGACTAAGCGTACTGAGACTAGGTTTCGTGATTGAATTAAGGCTTGTCGCAAACGTACAGGCCCTTTGAATTGGCGATCAACATTTTTTGGGCGCCATTTAGCATCCAGTCCAGTTATATCTTCTTCTATGACTGGCGCATCATTAATTAAACTTGCCATGTTAAAACCATTTTCTAAAGCAATGGCATAGAGTAATGGCTTAACTGCAGAGCCTGGTTGTCTGTTAGCTTGAATAGCTCTATTGAAGTGGCTTCTTTGGAACTGATAGCCTCCTACTATGGCATCTATTTTACATGTTTGCGGGTTGATTGAAACTAAAGCTCCTTGTAATTGTGGAATTTGTCTCAATTCCCAGCTGCTATTCGCTTTATTTTTTCTTGTGTAAATTAAATCGCCAGTTCTCAATGCTAAGTCAGAGGTTTGTATTGTTTGTGCTTCTTCCTTATTACAGCCGACAAGCCAGCAGCTGTCGCTTATATCTATTCTTACACGTCCTTGTTTAAACGTTTCAGCTATAATGTAATCAGGCTGTAAAGCTATAACAACCGCAGGAATTGCACCTGTTGGCGTTGAAGAAATATTAGCTATATGCTGCTTCCATTGTTCTATATCATAGCCTAACGTATCTTTTAGGTTTACTTCGGGCTGGCGCCAACCATATTTTTCATCATATTGTTCTATTCCTTGTGCAACGGCTTGTTGTGCTGATGCCTGTTTCACTTTGTCTATGGTGATATACACCTTATAGCCTTCTTGGTAGGCATTTGCACCAAACTTCTCTACCATAGCTAGCCTTGCTAGTTCTGAGGCATAACTAATCTCTTGATTGCTTACTAAGCTGTGTGTTTGTACTTTAAGAGGTTCATCAATGGCTTGTTGGTATTCTTGTATATTGATGTAATGATGTTTTAACATCTGATCTAATACAAAATTTCTTCTTTTTTTGGCAGCTTTTAAACTTTTTTGTGGATTATACTCGGATGGCGCTTTTGGTAGTCCTGCAATCATTGCCATCTCCGCTATGCTAAGCTCATTAAGACTTTTACCAAAATAAATTTTTGCTGCTGCTACAACGCCATAGGCTCTTTGTCCTAAATATATTTTATTTAAATACAGTTCTAGAATCTCTTGTTTGCTAAGTCCTTTTTCTATGGCAAGCGCTAGCATAATTTCATTTGCTTTTCTTAAGTAGGTTTTTTCCCTGCCAAGAAAAAAGTTTCTTGCTACTTGCATGGTAATTGTACTTGCTCCTTGGCTTTTTCTACCTGTCATTGCAAGAGATTTTATTGCCCTTATTAAGCCGAAAAAGTCTATTCCATGGTGTTTATAGAATCTTTGATCCTCGGTACTTAGTAATGCTTGAATCATTTTAGGTGGTACGTTTTCAATTTTCACTGGAATTCTATGTACTTCACCGTATGTAGCAATATAATCCCCACTTGCGGTATACACAGTTAATGGCTGCTTGTAACTTATTTTTTTCAAGTTAGAGATGTCAGGTAGGTGCGTGTATAGATATATGGCTAATATTGCCATTGCAATAAGTAAATGTACAAAAAATGATAACAGTGCTGCAAACGCTCTATACATAAAAAAATCTATTTAAGTCTTTTCATTATAAGGTTAAGTTGTCTATTGTGATAGTACTAGTTATGTTTTTTCTTTACTTTTTATACTTTTTTAGTTTGCAAAGCTTTACCTTTGTTAATTTCCCTTTGCAGAAACCTCATGTAGCCATTGTTCTAATAGTATTACTGCACTGAGACAATCTACTTTTTTCTTATCCTTACTTGCTTTGCCAAGAATTGCTTTTGCTTCATGTGTACTTAATCTTTCATCTGCTTTGTAACATGGTAGTTCATATCTTATACCCAGATTTTTTTCAAAGACAGCCACTGCTTTTGTAAGATTTTGTTCTGTTCCATCCATATTTAGCGGCCAGCCTAGCACAAAAGCACTTGGCTGCCATTGCTTGACATAATTATCTAGCTGCTGCCAGTTTGGTACACCTTTATTTGCTGTTACAATACCAACTCCCTCAGCTGTATTTGTTAAAGTATTACCAACTGCGACGCCAATGGATCTCTTACCATAATCAAGACCCATATAAACTTTTGTCATTACTACCACCTTGTTATTACGTTGTGACTATTCTAGCTTAAATATTTAGTAGCTGTCTAATCTCAATATGACTCAAATATAGCTATGCTTTCGAGCTAATAATTAATTTTATTTGTTTTATCACTGGAATGTAATGAAAAAATTGACTACACTAGCATTACGATTTTCATTATTATCATATTCATGGCTATAGAATTGTCTGATCATCCTGTTGCTGTTGAGCCTTGTTGGCAAGCATGTTTGACGCATCTTGAACAAGTATTAGATGATGATGAGAGCTATCATTGTTTAATTGCACCTATACAAGCAATAGAATCTGCTGAGTCTATAGTTCTTTATGCGCCTAATCACTATATATTCACTCGTATTAAAGAATCTTTTTTACAACATATAGAACAAAGTATCCGTCAATTTTGTGAAAACCCTGAAATACGTATTGTACTTAAGGTAGGCTCTGCTGATGAGAAAAAACCCGCGGCTACTGTATCTAGTCCAACGCCACCTAAAACAAAAAACTCTACCTTAAATACACAGTTTGTTTTTGATAATTTTATTACAGGAAGATCTAATGAGTTTGCTTTTGCAGCTGCGCAACAAGCTGCTTTAAGCCCAGGACAAAGTTATAATCCATTTGTTATCTTTGGCTCTACTGGACTAGGTAAGACTCACCTTATGCAAGCTATAGGCCATGAGGTCCTCAAACATGCTCCTGAGAGTAAAATATTATACCTACATGCTGAGAAATTCCTCTCTGAGATGATTAAGTCTTTACAACGAGGGTCTATGGATCAATTTAAATCCATGTTGGCAGATGCAGACATTCTTATGCTTGATGACATACAGTTTTTTGCTAATAAAGAACGCTCACAAGAAGAGCTTTTTCATAGATTTAATGAAAAGCTTGAAAATAATAAACAAGTTATCCTCACTAGTGATAGGTACCCAAAAGAACTTAATGGCTTTGAAGATAGACTGAAATCTAGATTTACATGGGGTTTATCTGTAGGAATTGACCCTCCAGAGCTGGAAACTCGTGTTGCTATACTTATTCAAAAAGCACAACTGCTTAATTGTGATATGCCGCAAGAAGTAGCTTTTTTTATAGCTGATAAAATACAAACCAATGTCCGTGAATTAGAAGGTATTCTTAAGCGTTTAGTTGCCCATGCTACCTTCACTGGTGCTAATATTGACCTTGATTTTACTAAATCTGCTTTACGGGATCTTCTGACTATTCATAGTAGACAAGTGAGTGTTGATAGGATTCAGCAAGCTGTAAGTCGCTACTATAAGCTAAAGGTCGCTGACTTAGTTGGTAAGAGACGTTTACAGAGCTTTGTCAGACCAAGACAGATGGCTATGTATCTTGCAAAATCACTTACTTCTCGTAGTCTTCCAGAGATTGGTCGTCATTTTGGGGGTCGTGATCACACTACCGTGTTACATGCCTGTCAAAAAATAACACAGCTTATTGAGTCAGATGCTGATTTAAAAGTTGATTTTGACAACTTAGTCAATGTTTTATCTAATTAATAGGAGTTTAGTATGTCTGATCAAGTTTTAGCAGAAGCACCTTCTAGTGAGGTTAACACAACTGCAAGCATTCAATTTAGCATTGAGAATGCAGCCCTTAGTAAAGCTCTGCGCATGCTTAGCGGCGTAGTAGATCATGCGCAAGTTATTCAAATTCTTGGTTTCATAAAATGTATTTTAGAAAAAGATAGCTTGTTGATGATAGCTAGTAATTCTGAAATAGAAATGCATGTGCGTGTCCCAATTTCTCATGATCTTACTTTAACAAGCGATAATGTTATGGCCTTTACTTTGCCATGTAAAAAGCTACTTGATATATCTAGAACTCTACCCAATGATGCGCAGCTATTCATTGAACAAAATAATAACTGGACTGCTGTTAAGGTAGGTAAGACTAATTTTAAACTGGCAGCCCTTGCTGTTGAAGGATTTCCGCAAATCACTAATTTCACATCCGAGGCTAATTTAGAAATGAGCGAAGCAGAATTACAGTGGCTACTTCGTCGTACTGGTTTTGCTATGGCTAACCAAGATGTACGCTTTTTTCTAAATGGTGTGTTGTTTAAATTTTCAGATAAATTGATTGAGACTGTTGCTACTGACGGTCATAGACTGGCAAAAAATGCTCTTACACACACGCAATCTATACCTAATGCTCAATATATATTGCCTAAAAAAACAGTTCAAGAACTCAGTAAGCATCTGCAGGAGCTAGATAGTGTAGTTCAGATAGATATTGCAAGTCAGCATATGCGCTTTACAACTGAAAATATGGTTTTATACTCTAACTTAATAGAAGGCGACTATCCTGATTTTGATAAGCTATTACCAAAAAACTTTTCTCACAGTGCAAAGATTGATATCAATACATTTAAAGCCTCTCTACAAAAGATGATAACACTGGCTAATGAGAAATATCATGGGGCAGAGTTTCATTTTCAAACAGGCAATCTTGGACTTACTACTCATAACATTAATCATGAAGAGGCTTATGATGAAATAGCTATCGATTTTTCTGGAGATGCTATCAAAGTTGGGCTTAATATTCACTATGTGTTAGAGGTATTACAAGTTGCTGAAACTGATAATATTCAAGTTGGGCTTACCGATGCTGATAAAAGCATTTCTTTCACTGAGGCAGATAGTGAAAATAATAGTCAATTTATTATTATGCCGCTGACTCTTTAAAAATTGTAAGGAGATGGCTAATGCCTGTTACCCAGGTATATTTTTCTTATTTTCGCAATTTAAGCTCCTTTGCGGCTGACTTCTCTCCTCATTGTAATTTAATAGTGGGTAATAATGGCAGTGGTAAAACCAGTATATTAGAAGCTATTTACTGCCTTGCTTATGGTAAATCCTTTCGTGCTAATCACCCTCGCCTATTTATGCAACACCAGAGTGATTACTGCCAGCTTGATTGTCGTTACTTACATGCAGAAATAGAGCATACTCTGCGCTATAACTACCAGCCTTCGCAAGCAGCTACACGATTACTTAACAATGATGCTTTAGAATCTTCAACCACTGTTGCTAAAATGATGCCTACTGTATTTATTGATACAGGTACCCATAGATGTTTTGCCCAAGCTCCGAAGTATAGAAGAGACTTTTTTAATTGGTGTTGCTTTTATCACTCTAGCCGTTATCAGTCAGCTTTTATGCGTTATACGCGAGTACTTAGTCAGAGAAATCATTACCTCAAACAAGCGCGATATCTAGGACAAGAAGGTTTAGAGGTTTGGAATGAACCCCTGCTTTACTATGCGGATATATTACATCAAGATAGGACTGCACTCTGCAGTCTACTGGAATCATGCTTACAAAATATATGGGCGCATCTTGCTCCTAAAATGCCAAAGGTACAGCTATCTTACCAACCTGGTTGGCCCCAGGATAAAGACTTAACCCAACTGCTCATCTCTGCTCAAGCACAGGATGTTCAGCTCGGCTATACACAGTTTGGCCCACATCGTGCTGATATTAAAATATGTACCCAGGATAAACTCTGTGTGTATAAGTACTTTTCTGAAGGTCAACAAAAGCTTTTAAGCTATGCTCTTAAGCTATCCCAGCTGCATATGCTACAAATGACTAATAACCAACACCCTGGTTTATTGTTGATAGATGACTTGCCTGCTGAGCTTGATAAGCATAGTCGTAGCACATTACTTGATTACATGTGTAAACAAAAAAGCCAGTTTTTTATAACTGGCCTTGATGCAAATGACTTCCCTGAAAATCTAGCGGCTAATATTGTTAGCATGGCTTAGTTTCATGTGAAACTTTTTATCGACTAGACTTTAGCATCCATACATGATGGTTATGCACTCTTATGCGCTCTACCGCTAAGTCCTCACTTGCAGCATCATTATTCTCACTCGCAACCCCTCTTAATTTTTCTAAATTTTCCAGCACCTTGCTGTGCGCATCAATAATATGCGCCAACATTGTCTCTGTACTAATCATTGTTTCTGGTTCTAGCACTATACTACTCAGACTAGCATATTGCTGCATTCCTGAGGGTACTTCTAAACCCTTAGCACGCATATGCTCAGCAATATCATCAATAGCTTTTTGCATCTCATCATATTGCGCCTCAGTCATTAAATGAATAGCATAAAACTCTTTTCCTTCTACATGCCAGTGCGCTTTCTGTGTTAACATCAACGTTACATAGGTGTTTGCCATTAGCTGCTCTAGCTCGCCCTTAATTCCATCTTGATTACTCATAATCAATTCCTTTGTGCACTTTTTTTGTTATAGCACCAATACCCTTTTATAACATAAAAAATATTAAAAAATAATATTTTGACTTCTACAGCATGCTGGCATAATCTATGATGATGCGTACTGGTAAAAACAACTTATATCAAAATCTCCCCCCAAGACTAGACAAAGCCTTGGGGGCATTATTTAACCTACTTGGCCAGCCCTATAGTATCGATAGACAAAACCCCTGCACAGCCAATACAAAAATTTTAAGCCAGCTTTATAATTTTGCTGATAGAAGAGGATGCGAGCTTTGTGACCCCTCATGGAAAAATGATCAGCTTTATCATCATCCATCCTTGGTTAGGACTTTTCTTGATCTGGCATTTCCAAGAATAGAAATCAGTATACCCAAACAAGGCTGCAGAGCAATTCTCTGTGTACCTGGCGCTCATGCAAAACGCATGTACGAACGCTTCAATATTGCCAGGGACGCTCGAAATATATTAACCTCTCACAATATTGCGGTACCATCCATTATCAATGTTCTTGGATATAGGGCCATGAGTTCTGTTGAAGTAGACAGCTTTGTTAACCAGCATCAGCAAAGTTATGATGGCACTTTTAATGAAAAAGACTTCTGGCCAGCACAATATCGACTTATACAACAAGAACTGCAATTGCCTGGAGACCTTATACATTCTCTGCAAAGCGGTATATTTCCGAATTTGTACAAACATACCGACACCCCGTCTCGCTCAACCACATTTGATAATGCTGCAGCTGTTGCCAAATGGGCTCAGCTGGCATTAAAAAAAGGCTTTCTCTCAGAGAGAGATAGTATCATTTTTTGTATTGAACAACCTTTTAGCCATAGAATGTTTCTAGTATTTAAAACCATGCTACAGCGCTATATTAATAATCCAATACATGTTTACGCTGGTGTAAAACCTTACACTCAACCCCTAGATCAAAACACTAGCCCTCTAGTTGATTTATCAGCACCTATCAATCAGCTATATCTTGAATTAAAATTCCACCATTCTATACAAACTCGGACTTTATGGCCAGAAACACAGCCCCTTAACAGCTTGAAGGACTTTTATCCAGATTAATTTTTAATAGCAGCCTCTTTTCCTCACCATTACGTAAGCACTTTCTTAAAATATGTGCTAATTCAGCTAATAAAAGCTTATTTTTTTTGATAAGCAACCGTGTTTATGATACAATATTTGCAAAGTATGACTAAATGGATTCTATGTCTGAAAACCTAGCTTCGGGTAATGCTACCCAGTACGATTCTTCTCATATCAAGGTCCTAAAAGGTCTCGATGCAGTGCGTAAGCGTCCAGGCATGTATATCGGTGATACCGATGACGGTACTGGCTTGCATCACTTGGTTTTTGAAGTTGTTGATAACTCTATAGATGAAGCCCTTGCGGGCCATTGCACACACATCAATGTTATTATACACGCTGATAACTCAATTACGGTTGAGGATAATGGTCGTGGTATTCCTGTTGATATACACCCTGAGGAAAATCGCTCAGCAGCAGAGGTTATCATGACTGTTTTACACGCTGGTGGTAAGTTTGATGATAACGCTTACAAGGTCTCAGGCGGTCTACATGGGGTCGGCGTTTCAGTAGTAAATGCTTTGTCCTCTCGTTTACAACTTAATATAAGAAAAAATAATAAGCTGTATCGTCAAAGTTATAAGCTAGGGGTACCTGATGCACCGCTGGCCGAATCAGGCTCCTGTGATAACTCAGGCACGGCTATTAGCTTTCTGCCTTGTAACGAAATTTTTAGTATTACTGAATTTCATTATGATACTATTGCCTCAAGGCTTCGTGAATTGGCTTTTCTTAATGCTGGGATAAACATAACCCTAACTGACGAAAGACAAGATAAAAAAGAAGAATTTTATTATGCAGGAGGAATAACAGAGTTTATTCAATATCTTAACACAAACAAAACCCCTGTTAACAATACTGTTTTTCATGCCTCCTGCCAACAAAATAATATAAGCGTGTCATTTGCAATGCAGTGGCAGGATGGCTACCAGGAGAATATTTACTGCTTTACTAATAATATCAAGCAAAAGGATGGCGGTACTCACCTTTCTGGCTTTCGTAGTGCACTTACTCGAGGCATTAACAAATATATTGAAGAGAATGATAAGAAAGGTAAACCCACCTTGGTTCAAGGTGAAGATACTAGAGAGGGCCTAACTGCAGTTGTATCAGTAAAGATGTTTGAGCCTAAATTCTCATCACAGACCAAAGATAAACTGGTATCATCAGAAGTCAAAGCTATTGTTGAAGGCAAGCTCGCTGAATCGTTTCAAGAATACTTGCTAGAAAACCCCAAAGAAGCCAAAAGCATAATTGATAAAATAAAAGATGCTTCATATGCCCGCGAGGCTGCGCGTAAGGCTAGAGAAGTATCACGAAGAAAAAATGCTATTGAGCTCTCTAACCTTCCTGGCAAGTTAGCTGATTGCTCTGATACAGATGATGTTGAAGTGTTTATTGTAGAGGGTGACTCTGCTGGTGGTAGTGCTAAAGCTGGTAGAGATAGACGTAAACAAGCTATTTTGCCACTTAAAGGTAAGATATTAAATGTTGAAAAAGCTAGATTTGATAAAATGCTTGCTAATGATGAAATAGCTGTACTTATCAAAGCTTTAGGCTGTGGTGTCGGCAAAGAAGCATATAATCCAGATAAACTTCGCTATAATAGAATTATTATAATGACTGATGCAGATGTAGATGGCGCTCATATACGCACCCTACTGCTTACTTTTTTCTATAGACAAATGCATGAGCTTATTGAGAGAGGGCATGTGTATATTGCGCAACCACCTTTGTACAAAGTTACACAGAAAAAGCAATCGGTTCATCTCAAGGATGATGCCGCTTTGGATGAGTATTTGCTGGGTATTGCAATCGAGAATACCGCTTTTTTCCCAGAGAAAAACACACCACCACTACCTAGCTTAGCTTTTGAAAAACTATGTAACCTTTACTGGCAAGTTGCTCCTAGTATCGACAGGCTAAAACACTATTACTCACAAGATATCATACACGCACTTTTTATGTGTGATCTGGTAGAAGATAGTATGCTGGCAAGCCAAAGCTCTATGCAAGCCTGGATTAAGCAGCTCAACAAGGCTTTAATAACTATATCAAGCTCAAGCCATGGACAATATGAGGTGAGTCTAGAGACCAATACTATAGATGATAATACATTTTATTGCCCTACTATTAATTTTGTGGCAAGTGGTAATATTAGCGCAAGCACCCATATAAAAAGAAGCTTTTTTGCCTCTAGTGAATACAAGAAAATAGGCTCAGTTCTCTCAGAAATACAAGACACTTTTGGTGAGAGTACCCACATAGTTCATGCTGAAAAACAATACGATATCCACCACCTTCCTGAGCTGGTTAAAACACTTGCTGGTATCGCTCGTGAGAAAGTTTCTATTCAACGCTTCAAGGGTTTGGGTGAGATGAATCCAGAGCAGTTATGGGAAACTACAATGGACCCTGATAATCGCTATCTGTATAAAGTTCGTATAGAAGACGCCATATCTGCAGATAATTTATTTTCTGTCCTCATGGGTGATAATGTGCAACCTCGCAAGGATTTTATTGAAACCAATGCACATTTAGCTGAAAATATCGATACCTAATACAGGAATCATTAGCCATGTCACTTTTTGTTACAATGTCACCAGCCAAAAGATTTGAGGCTATACCTAAACCAGAGAATATAATTGTGACTGAGCCGCATTTTTCTCAGCATGCAGCAGTATTATCAACTATGATGGCCACCCTAAGTGTTGATGACATTGCAAAACTAATGCATATAAGCCCAAAATTAGCAGCTCTTAATCATGCCAGGTACCAAGAATTTAATATTGCAGAGTCCAATGCCTTTCTTCCAGCCATCTATGCCTTTGCAGGAGACGCTTTTAAGGCCCTTGATGTAAGGACCCTAGACTTTGCCCCACTTGCACGTATGCAATCCCATTTAGGCATACTCTCAGGCCTTTATGGACTACTTAGACCATTTGATAAGATACTACCCTATCGCCTTGAGATGGGCACTGCAACGGATAGTATTATAGAATGCAATCTATATGACTATTGGCGCATACAGCTAACAGATTACTTACAGCAATGCATCACTCAAGCTAAGGCAGAATACCATATTAACTTGGCTTCTGAAGAATATAGTAAGGCTATAGAACAAAGAGCACTTAAAGTGCCTACTATTAGCATGGTTTTTGCCAATGCTAATGATGATGGCTATAAGATTATTGGTATCAATGCAAAGCGCATGCGCGGTTATATGGTCAGGTATATTATGGAAAATGCGCCTAAAGATCCAGAGCAGCTTAAAGACTTTAGCGCGCAAGGCTATGTATTTAGTAGCACTCATTCGACAATTAGTAACTATGTATACTTAAAGTCAAGCTAATACAAAGCAACCTCATCTATCAAAACGCTCCACGTGAAACTATTTTATCGACCTGTAACTAGATTCGCTTTTTAGTATCATTGAAAGTCATATTTATTTTTTAAGCCAGCTCTTCTATATTTT
>CACBGS010000002.1 GCA_902538855.1 uncultured Coxiella sp. | reverse complement strand
GCCACCAGATAGTTTGTTACCACTATTGCCGATAATTGTGTGGATACCCATCGGTAGTTGCTCTAAAAATTCATCGCAGTTTGCTTTACTTGCTGCTGCTTTTACCTCTTGATCTGTTGCATCTGGTTTTGCCAAGCGTATATTGTTGATTATAGATTCATTGAATAAAGCAGGTTCTTGTTGCATAAATCCTATTTTTGATCGTAAATAATCTACATCTAGTTTTTTAATATTATACTTGCCTATATAAATATTACCTTTGCACGGCTCTATGAGTTTTAGAATAAGTTTAAGAAGTGTTGATTTGCCAGTGCCTGAAAACCCTACTAAGCCAACTTTTTCTCCCTCACTAATCTTTATATTTACATTATCTAGTATTGTTATGCCTTCAGGACTTTTATAGCGTAAGTTTTCTATATCTATACTATATTTCGTTATATTAATACGTGATTTAGTATTGTATATATATTGTTTTTTTTGCATTAGTTTAAGGGCATTGCTGCAGCAGCCTAATACTTTTGCAAACCGGAGTATTTCTTGTCCTAATGAGAAGATTGCATGGCTAAATGATGTTATTATTGACATTATAAATATAAAGTCTCCTATCGATATTTTGCCATTTTTAATACCATTTAATAATAATACAAACATAATACCGGTTAATATGCTGGTCATTGTAGATTGTATGCCATTGGTTATTAGACTGTATTGTTCAAGGCTGTTGTATTGGTTTTGTAGTTTTAACGATGCGCTATCAATTTTTTTTATCATAAAGCAATTTCTTGCTAAGGCCTTTATAGTTATTGCATGGTTGATGGTCTCATTAATTATGCCGTTGAGCATAGCATGGTGGTTTGCAACGTCTCTTGAGAGCTCTTTTGCATTTACTGCTCTATGATAAGATATGAAAATAAATGCACAACTCCATACTAGTAGAACTATTGAGTATATAGGTGCTACTACTAGGGCAATACTCGTACTTGCAACAATCAGTGCACATGATCGAGGTATGAAAATAATGAGTGGTATTTGTATTAAATCTTCAATATAGTTTGCCATATCGTTGATATATTTGTTTAATTTTCCTGTAGATTTAGATTCAAGATATTGGCATGAATGATTGAGTAGGTAATCAAGCATGTCACTACGAATTGCATTTTTAGTTTTACCAAGTAGCTTGTAATTAAGATAGTTATATAGTCTAAAGTTAGCATTAAGTAATAAACTAACTGCTATGTAGTAACATGCGTATTCTATTATTTTTGTATAGGTGCTATCTTGTTCTAGGCTTGATGTTTCTAATATGTTGAATATATTGCGCATAATATAAGGGCTAAGTGACATCTCTATCGACCAAATCAGAGCAACAAATAAAAAACCAATGACATAATATATCTCTTTTACCATATAATGTTTTACAAATAACCATAGTGTAAGATCACTGGGGGCAACATTATATTTATATTGTTTTTCTTGAGTCATATTTTTATCCATTATATATTTTTATATTATTGTAATATTACTTTTGTTGTTATCAATACAGTAATTATTGAATTGTAACAAAAAATACTATGAATATCAATTTTATGTGTTTGCATTTGCTACTTAGCTGATTTATATTAGCTAAATATTCTACAGCTTATTGCATTATGTATAGTTTGATAGAAAGACTAAAGTGTCTTGTAAAATCTCATTTTGATTCTAATGATAGAAATAGTTCTAAGAATGCTCGTGATTTTTGGTATGTACTAGGAAAGTTCATCAAGAAGATGGGTTTTTTAGTTACTGCAGCTTCTTTTGTTACATGGTTTGTTAATCCTTGTTATCTTCCAAGAGTCATGGCTTGCTTATATCTAACAACCATGGGTCTTATATATGTTGATTATAGTTCAAAGAAAAAGCAGATGTATGATACATCTGAAGAGCCATCAGGCTTATCTTCAAATGTGAGTCGTTTGTTTGAGAAAATAGATCCCTATGTCAAATCACTTTTTACAGGTCTGATTCTTTTTAATATCTCACTATTTTGGTTTTTACAGTTAGCGCATATCGATAAATCTTACATGGCAAATATATTACAGCTGCCATATGCAGTGTTGCCATATTTAGCTGCGATAACAGTCGCAAGTGTAGCAATATTAATGCTCAAATTTTGGCAGGCTACTGCAGATGGTAAAATTAAAAATCATGCAAAGAATAATTTAGTCACATTAGATATTGATTATTTGAATAAGGCTATTAAAAGTAATAGATTTGTTAAAGCTATGATACGAGGTTTTTCCGAATGGCTATTAGTTTTTCATAATACATTCTTTTTATTACTGTCCTGCGTATCATTAGGTTTTTTTACGCTAGGTAGCTTTTCTGCATATAGTATTACAACACTCACTGCAGCTGCTGCAGGATTAGCTACCCGTGTAAGTATTGCCACACAGAAGTTTGCTTGTGGTTATTTAGCAAAAAAAGTTGTCACTAAGTCTGACTATATCAGTTTGTCACAACGAGACCATACACTTATTAAAGATTATGAGTTGATGCAGTTACGTTCAGATCCAGTTCATGATGAAGCTAGTAACTCTCATCATGGAGTAGGTGTATAGTTGCTATGAATCTTGCTACTGGTATTACATTCTTGCGTTTTATCTTCGCATTTATGCTTATTATTGATTATCATATGCAATTACACTATTTACTTGTTTACTGGTTATTGGCTCTAATTTCTGATTATTTAGATGGTTTTTTTGCTAGATTATTTGCACAGCAAACCCTTCTAGGTGCTTTGCTAGATCCTCTGGCAGATAAATTACTAGTTTTTTCAGCTTTTTATGTTATTTTACATGCTTGTTTTGATATTTATGTTTTTATACCCGCTTTTGTAATCTGCTTACGTGACATATATATATCTATCTTGCGTATCTATCAATTTTATTATCAGGGTAATCTATCTGGATATCATGTGACTTTTTTGTCACAATCTAAAACAGCTATGCTTATGATTACACAATTTTTGCTTTTATATGCTCTAGAGTATCCTAATAGGCTTGTGTCTATAGTAGGTTCTGTGCTATTATATGCCACAGCTTTGATGTCTATATATACAGTTGTAGGATTTAATAAGTCTCATGATGCACCAGTATATACATAAGCAATGCGGGAATAGCTCAGTGGTAGAGCACAACCTTGCCAAGGTTGGGGTCGCGAGTTCGAACCTCGTTTCCCGCTTATTTTTGGCTGGGTGGCAGAGTGGTTATGCAGCGGCCTGCAAAGCCGCGGACGCCGGTTCGATTCCGGCCTCAGCCTATTATAGTTTATTAGCCCGGGTGGCGAAATTGGTAGACGCAAGGGACTTAAAATCCCTCGAGATTATATCTCGTGCCGGTTCGACTCCGGCCCCGGGCACATTATAAGTATGTTTGCACACCCTTCCTTTTTTCTAGCTAATAATTATTTATTTAGTAAATCAAGTACTAGTTTTGCACGTCTGATGCAGATATTAGCTGTTAGTGGTATTGCTATTGGGGTTGCTGTTTTAATTATTATATGTTCTGTTTTCAATGGTTTTCACGATACTATACTGAGACAGTCGCGTGTTTCTGCTAATACTATTATCGCTAAATCATTACATAGCACACATGGTTGGCGTAGTTTGGTTGAATCTATAAGCTCTGATGTTGCTGTTGCCAATGTTTATCCTTTACAAGCGCAGTATGCAGCTGTTTTTGAAAATGATTCATTAGTACCAGTGCTGCTACATGGTTTTGATTCTGTCCATAAGCCTGAGTGGTACCAACCTGATAGCAGCGTAAGGACTGATGTTATATCAGCTATGCTTAGTCCACAATTACAGCAGCGTCTCGTACTAAATAGTAATGATAGTTTTAATATTACCACTGCTGTTGCTAATAAACAGGGTATGCAAGCAAAGAATTTGCGTCTAGCTCTTACTACTTTGTTGCCGCAAATTGTTTCACAAGGTATGTATTCTCATCGTATTGTTGTTGCTATGAGTTCTTTAAATAAGGCATTAGGTATGCTTGATAATAGTTTTACTGAAGTAGTAATTGAGCTTCATGCTAATGCTGATAAGGCATCAGTACTCTCAAGATTAAATAAGCAATATACTAACTGGGTATTTGCAAGTGAGGAATCATCTGCTGATGTACTGCTATCATCATTAGCGCTACAAAAGCGTTTGATGTTTATGGTACTATCATTGGTAATAGTGTTGGCTGCTTTTAATATTATTGCCAGCCTTAGTATTATTGTTTCAGAAAGAAAAAAAGAAGTAGCTATATTGCAGACTATAGGTTTTAACAACTACGATATTATAAGTATTTTTTTGATACAAGGTTTGGTTTTAGCTATTATTGGTCTGTTTTTAGGTTTTTTAATAGGGCTGCCTATTGCTTTTAATATAGAGTTTATTATGCAATATATTGAAGCTTTACTGGGTTTTAAAATTATTAATGACAATGTTTTTATGCTTAGTTATCTACCAACATCTATCTATTTATATGATATGTGTATAATCTGGCTAACTACTGTGTTGCTGTCTTTCTGTGCTTCTATCTATCCTGCTTGGCGTGCAAGTCAAGTAGAACCAGCTTACTGTTTGCGTTATGACCAATAGATTACCAATACTCAATGTATCAAATTTATCTCATTGCTTTCCCTCCTCAGTGGATGCTGTGCTTAATGATATAAATTTTTCAGTAGCAGAGGGTATGAAGGTAGCTATAAGTGGTTTGTCAGGCTCTGGTAAAACTACTCTCTTAGAACTAATAAGTGGTCTTATGCCTATTCAATCAGGTAGTGTGACTCTAGATGGTAAAGATATATCGAGTCTGAATGCGAGAGAGCGTGCATGGATGCGTAGGCATGTTTTTGGCTTTGTCTATCAGCAGCCTTTATTACTCAATGAGCTCAGTGTTTTGGATAATATTCTATTACCTAATAAACTTGCTCGCTATTATCATAATACCCCTGGTTGTGATTTTGATCGTTTAATTGATAATCTTGGTCTTAGAGCTTGCTTGAGTAATAGGGCACAATATTTATCTGGAGGTGAAAAATCACGAGTCAGTATTGCCAGGGCACTAATTAATAAACCACGTATACTTTTTGCAGATGAACCGACGGGTAACTTAGATGCAAAAAATACAAGTCGTGTTATTGATTATATCTTACAGTTAGATAGCACTATGTCAGTTATTATGATTACTCATGATCTTTCTATTGCTGCTGCATTTGATAAGCATTATCAACTTGATAATGCTAAATTGCACTTATGTAATCTGCAGTAAGCTACACTGGTACATATTGCCTATGAATGATATGCTTTAATAATGTTAGCTATCTTGAAAAGACTATTATTGCTATTGTCCTGCATTATGTTATGTGCCTGCCATAGTGCTGCTGTTCGTAGTAATAACGCTTGCGATATATTAATGGATCAACCTAGTTGGTATAGATATCATCAATTCTATGCAAAAAAATATGCTGTGCCCAGTACTACAGTTTTAGCATTTATAGCTTTTGAGTCAGATTTTAAACCAACAGCTCGGCCAGTTAAATCATGGCTGATACGGGATGTTATTCCTTGGCAATATCACTCTTCTTCTTACGGTTATAGTCAAGCAACTAATGCAGCATGGACAGATTTTCAAAATGCCAATCCATACTCATATTATACCAGAGATGATTATCCGAGTAGTATTGCCTTTATCAGTTGGTATTTATACAACTATGCTGCTGATAAAGAAGATGTTTTTGATAAGTATGTTATTTATCATGATGGGCCTAATAAGTCAGCTAGTAAGGTGCCGCAT
The DNA here is from genome assembly GCA_902538855.1 of uncultured Coxiella sp. Classification (GTDB taxonomy): domain Bacteria; phylum Pseudomonadota; class Gammaproteobacteria; order Comchoanobacterales; family Comchoanobacteraceae; genus CACBGS01. The sequence goes on along the minus strand of CACBGS010000002.1, from coordinate 71,568 downwards.
GCTACTAAAGTACATGCAAAAAAGGTATCAGGTCTATCTAATAAATATAAGCAGCAACTTAATTCCTGTGCGGCAACACTTGCATGGTATGATACATGGCAGCCCATGATATAGTATTATTAATTATTTCTTATATAAAGATTGTATTTTGCTTATTACGCTACTATTATTGGCTTTTAATATATTTCTAATATATTTCACTTTCTTTTAAATACAATTTTAAATATTAATAATTGAGCGATACAATGACCATTTCTAATGACAATCTTGATATAGTAGATGTGTATAATGATGAAAATGATGCTGGTGCTGTTAACATGCAATCAAGTACACCTAATTCACCTGGACGACTAGATTTTTCCTATTATTCCCCAAAAGGTAGTCCAGAGTTTTCTCCGAATACTATAAGAGCTATTATGGGATCTATAGCTAATTCACCTGCTGTAGGCATTACAGTTCGTGGTGCTACTCTAGATTTAGGATCAACTACTAATACTCCAAACGTTAGTATACTCTCACAAGTTGGTAGTACGGAGTCTGTGAGATACGGTAGGGGGTTAGCTTATAGTAGTACTTTATTGGATGATTCTCCTTTTCGTAATGAATCACCATGTAGAAGGCTTATTACCAACAATGTTGTGTCTACATCTACATACTCACCGGCTATTATGGCTTCACCAGCACTCTCAACAATTAGTCTAAATGATAATAGCTCGGGCATTGCACACATTAGTAGTGATTTAGGTGAGTTTGAATCTTTACTTGATCTTGCGGATGTCTGTGAATTATTTGAAAAACAAGATGAACAGAAAGTTGATACTATTAAAAATAATGCTGATGAGAGTCCTGTGGGAGTTACTGATAATTCTTGCTCAGAGGTAAGCTCTCCAATTAATAGTGATACGGATTCATCTGGGTTGGCTGATATGTCATTATTTACACAGCCAGGAAGTTCTAAGAAGCGTTCTAATGTAAGTATATCTAGCAATGCTAGTAGTGATACAGAAGAGTCTTATAGTACTGCTAGCTCTGATGAGCCTGTACGAAAAAAATCTCGATAAAAAACTTTATTAACGAGGAGCGCTATGCGCTCTTTGTTACCTCACTGGCAATTGTTTATTGTTTTCTTTCGTAAATAACTTTTTTATACTGATGTTATAAACTATTTTTATTTACTGTATTTGTCGCCTGTGTTATTCTCTATGGCTTTATATTATATCATTATATGTTTAATAAAATATTTACACTTTTTTCTCTTTTTTCAGCCAGTGCTAGTGCAAGATTATATTCTGCACCTAGCGTTACTGCATTGCACGATATTTTTATGCACTTGCACTCTAATGTTTCAACCCTCGTTTTATGTAATATAGAGGATGTGCTGATAGTACCTAGTGATAATGTGTTAGCCTCTGCTGGGTTGCAGTCTAATTATAGAAAAAAGCATTTTCAAAGAATTAAACATGAATTTCAGGGTCATAAAGTCATTGCTAATGGTAATGAGTACTCTAAGTCGGAGTATTTGCTTAGTGTATTATACGCTAGTGCTAAGGTTAAACTTACATCTAGTTATCTTCCAAATTTTATTAAATCAATACAAAGACAGTCCAATACAACTGTTATGGGTCTAAGTAATCATCCTATTGCAAGTTATGGTGTGATTTATAATCAGGCTGATCTTGTTTTATCTCACCTAAGAGAGCTTGGTTTATCTTTTAACATTGCTAAAACCGATTTATTCAAACATAATTTTTCTGAATATTCTTCAGGTGTTATTTTCACTGGTGATAAGCCAAAATATGATGTTATATATTCATTACTTGATGCTCTTGAGAGAAATTATGATCAAGTCATTATGATTGATCATTCTTTAGAGTCATTAAAATTAACTGAAGGTATGCTCTCAGATTTGCCTATTAAGTTTACTGGTGTGTTGTTTAATAAGTCTTCTCCTGAGTATAAACTTGATGAGGAAATTGCTGATATACAATTCCAAAAGCTAATTGATGAGGGTAGGTGGTATAGCGATCAACAAGTATATCAAGGGCTTATTACTCCCTCTTATCGATAATGTGATTCTGTTGCCTATACTCTTTAATTTAAAGACTTAATCCACCAATTTGCATCAGTGCAGCAATATTATCTAGCTTAGCTCTGTTATCGGCAACCATAGTACCCATTCCTTGGATGAGATCACTTGATGGTACGCTGATTGGTGATTGCTCAACGTGATTAACTTTGTAGATATTGTTAATTTTATTCTGATGTTTTTGATAAATTAAGAGGCAAGTGATAATTGCTAAAGAAGATATTGTTGCTAGTATTGTGATAGCTCCAGTGAATGATATGGCTGAAGTTGCCGCAGATGCAAGTGCGAGAATAACGGTTAAGCTGTTAGTGGTAAATCCTATAAAGTAATTACAGCAATGTAGTATAATCTTATACTGTTCTTGTGTTTTATTTATAGGTTCCTTGTTTTCTGATTCTTCTTCAGGCGTATTTGTTTGTTCAAGTTCTTGCTTAATTTTATTCATGATTGGTATATTAGCTATGAGCTCCCATAGCTTCATAGATGTTATTAGTAGTATTGAGGATAATGTATAGATGGCGTTAATTTGGATAGGACTTGTCATCATTCTTGTATAATAGTGTAGCAACGCTTCAAAGCTGAAAACTAGGCAAGTACTGGATAGTATTGATATGATGATTATACTTATAATATTACTATATATGCTCAGTTGTAGTCGAAAAAGGTTGCGTTGGAAACTGTATAATGATGTTCCTTTTTTTGGAGGAAATTTCTTTGTGTAAATAAAAAATGTGAATAGTACTGCTGCAAGCGATGGTACAATTATTGCTATTATAAATGGTTTTACTGCTTCTTTTGTTGCTAGTGTGGTTAAGCAAAGAGCGTATGCTACCAATTGATTAGTGTAGTAGAGGGTGTTGATATACTCAGAAACGCTTTTGATTAGTGGGTGTATAATATTGTGGCTTATTGATTGTTTTAAATTGCGGTATGCTTCTAAAAGATTCATGTGTTGTAATGTAAAGTACGTTAGATAATTATTAACATATCACGGCTTCTTATTGTTGTCACCTGTTTCTATGGTGGATATAATGGCCACATCAAAGACAGGATTTTTTTATCATTTTTGTATTTCTCTGTCATCTATATATTCTATAAAGACTTATTAGTAATAGGTGCCTTTACTATGCATTAAACTAAATATAATAATACTAGTAGAGCGGAGTTGTTTTTAAAATTATGCAATTGCTGTAGTAGGTTATATGTGTCACTTGTTCTATGTAGTTTTGCTATAAAGAGCGTGCAAATAGTCTTACTTTTTGCATATGACGCTCAAATTCTAGTTGACTCATATTAGGTAATATTGAGTAAAAGCGTAAGTACTTAGTTTTCATACCCCCGAGTAAAAATACAGACTTTTTTATTCTACGATAAGGTATATTATCAAATAGTGAGAAGTTGAAATATGAAATCATAGGGCCACCGTAGGTTATACATACCATTCCAAGTTTTCCTTTCATTGCACCTGCTACAGGATAGCCGTAATTCTTGAAGTAGTTACTTTTAGGTAGCATTGATCTATATGTAAAGAACCATGTTGGGTGTAATACCCAATCTATCCAATTTTCAGTTATACTGTTTAATCTTAGGTTATTACATGGACTAATTAAGAACATTGCATCTGCTTCTTCAAGTCTTTTTCGGTATTCGAGCACTGCTTTTGGTGGCGGATTAATGTCACTTCTATAAAATGGCAGGCTTTCCTTTTCATTGAATAATTCTATTAGATCTATAGTATGTCCACATTTGGTTGCTTCATCTATAAATGTGTTTTTTATATGTGCATTGAATGAGTTTTTGCTATCGTGATGTCCAAATATAATACATATCTTCATGTTGCGCTTCCATACATATGTTTTAAGACTAGCATATGCTTGATCTTATTCAACTGCTACATACAATATTTCTTTATTATTGCTGAATATATTGAAATATTTATATTTCTTGCTTAGTATAAAAAGTATAATTTATCCAGGGTATATGTATGCAACGAGTTAAAGATAAAATAGCAATTATAACTGGAGGGGCCAGGGGAATTGGTGCTGAAACAGCTAAATTATTCATTGAGCATGGTGCTACTGTTATTATTGTTGATATTTTAAAAAATACCGAGCAGTATGCAAGTAGTATTGGGGCGGAGTATGTTAGTATGGACGTGTCTGATGAGAATGCCTGGCTACAGCTAAGTAATACTATAAAAAAATCATATGGCAAGCTAGATATTCTTTTTAATAATGCAGCTATTACTGGTTTAAATGAAGATATTGGTCCTCAGGATCCTGAGAATATAACGTTGCAGTCTTGGCATCAGGTACATAGTGTTAATCTTGATAGTGTTATGTTGGGTTGTAAGTATGCTATAGCCCTAATGAAGCAATCAGGTGGCTCGATTATTAATATGTCATCAAGATCAGCTATGGTTGGTATACCTGCAGCTTCTGCTTATGCTTCAAGTAAAGCTGCCGTTAGGAATCATACTAAATCTGTAGCTTTATATGTTGCTAGTCAAGGGTATAAAATTAGGTGTAACTCTCTTCATCCTGGTGCAATTTTAACACCGATGTGGGATCCTATGCTTGGATCTGATCCTGAGACTAGAGATAAGATGATAGCTGCTATTGCAGCTGATATACCACTTGCTACAATGGGTGAGGCTATTGATGTTGCATACGCTGCATTATATTTAGCATCGGATGAATCAAAGTACGTTACTGGAATAGAGCTTACAGTAGATGGTGGTATATTAGCAGGTGCAAGTGCTGCGCCAAAAAATCAAGATGACTAAATTGGTATTATTATTTTACTAGTATGAGTGGAGGTGTATTTGATTCAATATTGTAATTATCATTTTTGCTGGTAAAAAACCTATGCATTTCATGTGATATCTGTGGTTGTGTACTAATATTGTCTAATTTTTCTTTTATATATTCTGCTGTTAGTGTTGTTATTTTATGTGTTTTATCCCGTGCAAGCTGTCCATATAATTTTCTTTTTGCCATAACAATACTATTTGTTCTTTTTATTGCCGTATGTGGAGTTTCTGGGAGATATAATGAAAATTTTCCATTCTCATCTCTATATATAAGTACGGCACCTTGTTGTTTTGCGCTATGATTTGCGATATCTATCAGCCTGACTTCTTGATATGCACAAAGATATTCACCTAATACATGTATTAAATTTTTTCTTTTTTCACTATGAGGTGCAAAATCATTGAATCCTTGTTGTAGCTTTTTGTACATTGGTTCAGATATACCATATTTATGCTCATAGATATTTTTATAAGCACCATCAAACGAGGGGTATTTTGCAATATGTTGCATGATAATGCGTTCCTCAGGTAAGTATGCTAAAAATGATGTTTCTCGTTCTGATGATATTAAATTCATTAGTTTTAATAAACCAAAATGGTACATAGAGGTAACGTGTGATGGGTTTAGCTTAGTATAGTCCTCTAGTGGATGAATACTCACGTATACTTTCCCTGAATAGGGGCGTTCTGCTTTAGCATTTGCACGCCACCTGGGTCTTAATCTCATATCTTTATAGTTATTATATAATTTTATTCCATAGGCATATTTGAGTGCATGGCATGGTATATCACCAGTGGATAATAGTGGTCTTGAGCTGTTATAGAGGTAGTCTTTAAACTTTGAGCTTTCTTTCTTAAGATCATCTTCTATTCTTTTGCTAAATTTTGGATAGTCTGATGAATACCAGTACTGTAGCAAATGAAATAAACTACAATAGGCATAGCCTCCATAGCTAATGGGTTGACTATGTTGCATTGCTATTAGTTTTTTTGCGATTTCGCCAGCAGCAGTATCTAGTCTTTTTGTGTATTCTTCGTCTTGGGCTAGTGCATCAAGGTGTTGACTGTATGATTTTATACCACAATGTTCAAAAACGGCACTACTGTACTGTGGTTGGTTAATTTCATTTAATTTTCTATGCCTGCTTCTAGAATCTTTATTCCATTTATCTGTGGTATAATGTATTCCGCGATATTGGGCAATTACAAATTTAGTATCTAAGCTTTGTAGAAATTCTGTGCTTAGTGTGCCTGTGTGTTCTAATATTTCATTTATTTTATTAAGATCTGCTTGCGCATTACGGCGGTTAAAGCTTTCTGTTCTATTTATACTTGTTCTTTGCTTTATATCTACGTTAGGTGGGTTGTGTTCACCATCCATGTATTTTTGATATAATACATAATTTGCAGATTTTCTATATGATGTTGCATTTTGTGTTTTTTTATTCTTACTTTGCTCAGGCAGTTGATTATAGGCTATTTCAGCATCACTATCAGAATCTTCTGAAAGATAATCTGCATAATATGTTCGAGATTCAGTTTCTTTTGTGTGTAATATTTCTGCTAAATCTGATTCTTTACTATTTATTGTCCCTGGCATAAATTTGTCTATAGCACGCCTAAGTTGTAAGCAGACCTCGGAGTTCCTATCATTTCTTTTACGCTCGTAGATATATTTATCTATTAACGCATAGACAATATCTTCATCATTACAGTTAGCAGGTAACCGATAAAACTTTTTGTTAACGTAGGTATAACTTGCATTTAGTATATTCTCATCTTTTGTTCTACTACAGTAGCTCATTGGGAACTCTTCTATTTCAGCTATAATTTTTTTTGCTTTATTATATACATTAATTGTATGTTTTTTTACTATGGTTGCGCTTTCAATTTGCTGAGTTATGTTATTAAGTATCTCTATATTATCATCTTTATTTAACTTTTTTATATAATTGCATATATTGGTCTCATCCTTGCTATTGTCTAGGTTGTAAGTTGTTTTCTTCAGTTTTATTTGCATGATCTATTCTTTATATGCAATATGCATATTGCTTGATTGGTTGGTTATACTGTCTCAGTGTGCTTTCAGTTTCAGATTAATATTTATTGATTTTATATGTTTTTATTTAGTTTAATGTTAAAAGTATTTTATAGATATACCAAGATGCTGCATAGTATTTAGCTTTTGCATCTTGGTATATCTATATATTACCTACATGAGATAGGTCAGCTGTACACTACCACCTGCTAGCAAATACATATTGTTGGTGTTGTCACCATCTGTATTGCCGTCGGTAGTTTTGATGTATTTTACTTTGAATGGTTTTATGGAGCCATATAGAAATAGCTTGTTGCTTACTGCATATTCAATTGATAAGTATTGTGAAGCTTGATATGACTTTTTTATACCACGCGTATCATCAGATGTTGGGAATTCCTTACCAGCAGATATGCCAATTCCATAAGTAGATCTTTCAGTTAAGGGAAAGTTTTTTCTGAAGTACACTGATGTGCTAAATCCAACTTCTTTAGTTGTGGTAGTTACTGAGGATGCTACAGAATCTTTTTTCTCGTTGTTATAGGTAGCACTACCTAGGGCAACAATATAACTGTGGTTATCTGCGTAATATGCAAGATCTATACCACCTCCGGCAATTTGTATTCCAAATCCACTTGGATGGAATTTGGCAAACTCTTTCATATCGATAGATGCATATGCACCTATGCTTGATGCAATAACACATAGTGCGGTTAGGTATTTGTACATTGTGTTTCCTTAATTAAGATTTTTTTAAACTATCATGATATTTAGTCTATGTCTAGGTGCTTTAGTATTTCGTATTATGTTAATTTGCCTGGTAATGATGGCTCTGCTTGCAGCTTCACCAGCTTGTGTATTATTATATGGTTATATATATATTGAAGTTATTTATGGATAGGCAGTCTATTTTATATTACTGGTTCTCTTTGTTTTTGTGGATTGTGATCTTTCAGCTTTCAGCTTTAGTAAGTTCTAGTATATCATCACCAGATCCTTGGTATTATCAATTGGCTAAATCATCACTTACACCCCCGGGCTATGTTTTTGGTATTGTGTGGTCAATTTTATATACTATGCTGGCTGTGTATGCATGGAGTTTGGCTCATATATATCGTATGGGTACTGAACATAGGAAGGTACAAGCGGTTTTTATTTTGCATATGCTAGTGAATTTTTCCTGGTCTCCTGTGTTTTTTGCCTATAAGCAAATTACATTAGCGCTTGTTCTGATTGTGTTAATGATCTTTATGGTGGCATATGTTTTGTATAAGAGTTATCAGTATAAGGTGTTTTCTGGGTTGCTTTTAGTGCCATACTTTTTTTGGCTTAGCTTTGCTGCTTATCTGACTAATACCATATTACTTTTAAATAATTAGAATTGTATAAAAGCTATGTTTTACTATACTTTATATAATATATTTGATTTTTAGAGCTGGCTTTAAAACTCATGTTAGAGAAATATATAGCGTTATTAAATTTGGATAGGGAGCTGCGGTTTTCAAAAATAGATCATGATGATGCTATAGTTGCAGATGTTTATAGAATTGAATATTTAGATAAGCCTTGTTTTATTCTAAAAATATGTGATCGTCCTAATGACTACAGTAGTGAGGTATATTTTCTCAATTATTTTGAAAAACATATTCAAGTCCCAAAAATAATTAAGTCCATAGCCCCAAGCAAAGAAAATCATGCTGCTATTTTAATGGAATATTTATCAGGATGTTTATTAAAAACCTCTCTTATTACAAGAGAAATAGCATTTCAACTTGGTAAATCACTTGCAATCATACATAGCAATAAAACGCTTGGTTTTGGCTATTTAAATAGAGATGTTGAACTTGTATCAGAACCTACAGCACACTTTAAAGAGAAGTTTCTAGAAGCTGTTGATGAATGCAAAAGCCATTTTCCTGCTGATTTTATTGTAAAAATACGTAATTTTTTTGATAAAAACCTGCACCTTATAAAAGATGTTGATGGGCCTTGTATTATTCATAGAGATTTTAGACCAGGTAATATAATTGTAGAGAATAATTGTCTCTGTGGAATCATTGATTGGTCATCAGCAAGAGCTGGCTTTGCTGAAGATGATTTTTGTTCTATTGAATATGGTGAGTGGGGTGATTTTAATCATCATAAAGAAAGTTTTTTTGAGGGTTATTCTAGCATTAGGATGGTACCAGAATATCATCACTTAATGCCTTTACTAAGACTTAATAGAGCTATTGCAGCTATTGGCTTTACATTAATGCGTAATACTTTGCATACAACTGATACTATGTTATATCAACGTAATAGAAAGTTTGTAGATGGTTTTTTTGAGGATCTTAAATGAGTATGCTTAATAGTTCATTGTAATGAATTATCTTGTTAGTGCTGATCAATATATTAATCTCAAAGTATTAAAAGTAATTTGAAAGTTGTTTTTAAACATGCAGTGACCATCATAGTTGCTAATTTTTGTCAGTAATATGTTAGTTATCTCTTGCTGGTATTATTCTGAGTACTATGTAGGCTGTGGCGTTTATTAAGCATGTTTACCAGCTACAAAACCAGATGACCATGCCCACTGAAAATTATAGCCACCTAGCCAGCCTGTCACATCTAGCACCTCCCCAATAAAGTACAAACCTTTGTGTGCATTGGTCTCCATGGTTTTTGATGATAAATAATGACAGTCTACACCCCCTAAGGTTACTTCAGCTGTACGATAACCTTCTGTACCATTAGGTTTAATAACCCAGTGATGGACCAGCTTACTCAGTATTGTTAAATCGTTTTTATTTAACTGATATATAGACTTTTTTAAAAGATTCTCTTGAATATGCATATCAATAAACCGTTTCGGAAGATACTGAGCAAGATATGTTTTCACCGACTGTTTAAAGTCTTGATCTTTAAGTGCTTCAGTAATATCTATCTGTGGTAGGCAATTAATTTTTATAGACTGTCCAGCTTGCCAGTATGATGATATCTGCAAAATTGCAGGGCCACTTAAACCACGATGGGTTATTAAACAATGCTCATGAAAAGATTGTTCTTGCGCATGTGCTATACTGTCAAATGACACACCACTGAGCTGTGACAAGCGTGCCTTATCATCATCATGTAATGTTAGAGGTACTAGACCAGCGCGAAGTGGATGAACGGGAATATCAAACTGCTCTGCTAACTGATAACCCCATGGACTAGAGCCCATAGATGGTATAGATAAGCCACCAGTGGCTACAATTAAGGACTCGCATGTAAAAGTGCCTGTGTTAGTAATTAATTCATAAGCATGGTCTTTAATTTTATTAACCCTTTCAACACTAGTGCCTCGCTGTAAAGTGATATTTTCCTGCTGACATTCATTCAATAACAATTTAAGAATTTGGCCCTCTTTAGTGTCACAAAATAACTGGCCTTTAGTTTTTTCATGGAATGCAATACCATGCTTTTTTACCAAGTCAATAAAATCCCACTGGGTGTACTGTTTTAGCGCTGATTTGCAAAAATGTGGGTTCTGCGACAAAAAGCAATTTGGATCGATATGATAATTGGTGAAGTTACAATATCCGCCACCCGCCATTAATATTTTACGTCCTGGTTTTTTCGATTTTTCAAGAATGAGTACTGATCGTCCACGTTTACCACATTCCATTGCCGCCATGAGCCCTGAAGCACCTGCGCCTACAATAATTACATCAAACGGCGTAGTTGCGTACATTCTAATCCTAAGCAGTTAATTTATATATTAAATACTTATTATAATGTAAAATTTTGCTAAAGAAAAGCATAGCTGATTTCTATCGTATTTAAAATGAGGTAATGGCATACTTTCGCAAGTAAAATACGCGTATGTGTGCTACTCGATATTCATAAAACTCATGTATTAGACTGTACTAAATCTGTGATGGATTTGTAGTTATTTGATTTTCATCTGTGTTAGATGCTTTTGGTGATTCGCTGAATAAACTATTGCTACTATAATCTATCGAATCATTTTTTGCTTCAATGTAATTAATTTTAGCTTTTATATCAGTATTACTAACCATTAGCTCATTCGTTGCTGTTATTATTTTTTCTAATAAGATTTTATTTTTCTCAAAAATCATTCCATTATACTCTATTTTATCTTCAGATATTACAGCGTTTGAATCTTTTGGTGCCAAAAACTCTACAATAGTTCCATCCATAATCCTACTGGGTTTATTAGTATTATCAGAGCTTTCTGATTCCTTGTTCTCAGATTGCGTTGTTGATGATAGGGGAGTTACGGGATTAAAACTAATAGTAGCATTTTTTGTCAATGCGCATTTATCTTCTGCTGGGAATATCTCATTAAGCTTATTAAGTAATAGGCATTTTAATTCTCGATGATGCCTATCTTCTGGTGTTGTACCTAGGCGATCACTGATAATATTATCTAAACGATTAGTTAGCAGTAGTACCGAATATTTACCACATTTATTTATTGTTCTCAGTAAAAAGTCTTGATATTTAGATAGACCCATTTGGTACAGTTTTTCTACTATTGCATCTCTTTGACACTTAATTGCAAGCTCTAATATAGAATCACCGTAGTGGCTATGTTCAGACAAATTTATACCCTGAGCTGCCATTTGATCAAAAATTTCGTCAAAGCCATGAGCAACAACATATCCCAAAGGAGAATGCCCAGGATTGTTGGTTATAGACCAATCCGCTCCTGCCTCTATCAACATTGCAGCAATTTCTTTGTGTTTGCTTTCTAATGCAATTAGCAATGGGGTGTAATAAGTTTCACACTGTGCATTGATATTAACATCATCCTCTTTAAGATACTTTAATATCAAGGCGACCATTTCGATACGATTATATTCAGCAGCTATTCGAAGTGGTGTAACGTTCATATCGCAGCTTTCATTAAGTTTATGCCCCAAAGATCGTAAATGCATAACTACATCGATCATTCCTGCTTTAGCTGCTAATATGATAGAAGAAATATTTTCAAGGCGCAGTTTTGAGCGCATCATTGTGGAACTTGCCATTAACATGTTACTTAGCTCATTATTTGGACCAGGTGAGTCAAATGTGTTTGCGGTGGGAAGTGATTCTGATAATTCACCGCAAAACATCGAGGTTTTAATATTAACATCAACGCCAAGAGCAATTAGTTTATTTACAACCTCATGCATACCCATATTTATTGCGTTTGAAAGTGCGCTACCATGTGTTGATGAGCATGTGTTAAGGTGTAGTAATGATTTTGTTAACTCAAGCTTTTCAATTTTTGCAAGCATTGCCATTACAATATCTTCATGACCACAACGCATTGCTAATATGAGCGGTGTTAGGCCTTCGCCAATTGGAAAATGATTTTTATCGGTCGGATCTACTGTAAACATCATAGAGAATTTTTTTAAAATATTACCATCATCTTTTTCCTCCAATTGTTTAGCAATGGATTGTGATGTGATGGATTTTACCGATGTTACAACGTCTAATTGTATCTCTTGCTGTGCAAGCAAAAAGTTGACGATATCCTTCTCTTTTTGTCGATCATTGGAGGATGGTTGATTGCCCATGGCTATTTTTATAATACTCTGGTTAATTGGCATTTTTTCTGTTTTCTTAGCGCTTAGAGATAAGGCTGCACATAATGGTAATAGTCCTGACTTATTTGTTTGGTTTATGTCAGCACCATTCTCTATTAACCAGCGTACACTGTGTATTTGTTTGGCAGCAATACTGAAAAGTAAGAAGGTTTCGTCAAAAGTATTAACTAGCTCTTTCTCAAGTATATCTATTATTTTACTGAATGGGTAATTAAGCTCATTTAAATGTTTAATAAATGTATCAAGTTCATCTATATTTCCCTGAGCTAATGCTTTGAGTATATAACTGGAATATCTACTGCTAATAATGGTTGATGCAATATGCTGATTTTTATCATTTTCTTCCAATGTTACAGGCTTGTAAGATTCAAACTGCATACTTTCAGCACTTATTAAATTAGAGAGGATGGCAATAGACACATCATCATGATTTGTAGCGGGTATACTCTCCATATAGGTATCGATTGATTCTTGTATTATGGATTGATTGATAATTTGCTGATCTTCTTTTTGTTCAACGTGGCGTATGATTACTTTTGCTGTTGAGAGTAGTAATGTATTTAATTTAGTAGATAAAGGCTTGTGGTTGCATAATTCTAGAGTAAATATAGCTAAGGCTAGCGGTGGTATAGGTATGATACCTTCACTAACATATTTAGTACAATTAACATCCACTTTTTTTTCTATAAGCCATTGAACAGATTTTTGACAACGATAAGTCATAGCAAACGTCAGTGCATTATGTAAATACTCTTCACTACCAAATATAAATCTGTCTATGTCAATAGACTGGTTTGCGTATAATTCGTCTAATTTCTTGATATCTTCTGCTTGTATCGCATTAATAAATGTTAGGTTTGTATCTGTGTCATTGTTCATCATTGTCTTTTACCGTTATAAGCTATTCGTGATAATCTGATTATACTTGGTTATATATTAATGTAAAGTATGTTAGATTCATAACGATATATTTGTATCGGTTTATACAGGCTAAAAAATAATGCCATCTTGATGTATAATTATGAATATGTAACTATTGAGTCTTGGAGTATATGCTGTGGTGTTGTCAAAAAATGTAATGGAGCTGTTATGCAATTAGTAACACTTATATATATGGGGCGGTAAGCGCTCCAGTGCGTTGCTGGATTGGTTTTGTACGCAGCGTGAAACGGATATCGTTTGCTTGCAAGAGGTCTTTAGTGCACAGCAATCTCCGGTTCCGAACTATTATCCAGGAGACTGCGCGGATATCTTTGAAAAAATACTTAAGCAATTGCCTAATCACCAGGGGGTGTATTGCCCATTATTTCCTGATGGCTATGGACTGGCTACCTTGGTACACAAATCTATTACTATACGTGAATGTGGCAGTCATTGGATCTATGTTGCCAAGGATGCTCATGCTACTGGGATGTATCAATCCCGCTGCTTGCAATGGCTAACCCTTGCTTCTGATGAACACACAATAACGGTTTTTAATATACATGGCCTTATAGATAAAGCAGGCAAGCTTGATTCAGATAAACGGTTTTTACAGCTAAGTAATATACAAAACTTTGTCGCAACTTTCGATCATCCGGTTATTCTTACTGGTGATTTTAATGTAACACGTAATACGCAGTTCGTCCGTGATTTGGCAAAAACCCATACGGATCTTGTCAGTAAATATCGTGTTCAATCTACCAGACCTTCCATCTATACGGGTACGGATAGGTATGCTGATTATATCTTCTTACCTCATGGCATTGAGGAGAACCGTTTTTATGTATGCTCTGATGAAATATCGGACCATTATCCGTTGTTTTGTGATTTTTCTATAAGCTAATACTTCGCGTACTTTACATCAGCATGTTGTGGTTTTTCTTATTAACGGTTTAATCAAAATAAAAGTTACATATTATTAGTTATGCAAGCATTTTTATGTATTGCCTGATCTACCGTACTTAATGAAAGCGTGTTCTTGCCATTACCAGAAATTGTAAATAGTATATACTAGCAGAGGATACATTATTGGTGTGTATAGCTCTACATACTATATTGAATATGTAGCTACGGGCAATGTGTACCTGTTAGATGACAATCTGTTATTGTATATGAAACAACTCCTTTGAGAACTTATGCTGAAAACATTTGAGATGGTTAAAAATGCACACGATGCTATGTATGCTAAATGCGGTTTAATATTGGAAAACTTTGCTCCTGAGGATAAAAGTTCAGCGTATTATGCCCATACTTTCACTATTAAAGATAAGCGGGGTTTATTTAGGATAGCCAAAATAACTCCAACAAAAGCAGGTTCGTTTGTAACCATATATAAAAGAGGTGTGGATAGTATTATTAGCCCCTATGAAGTGTCTGATTCTATCGATTTCGTTGTCATCGCTGTTGTAGATGGTAACAATGTAGGAGAGTTTGTATTTTCTAAAACGGTTTTATGTGAGAAAAATATATTTAGTATAGATGGTAAAGAAGGTAAACGAGCCATGCGTGTTTATGCGCCATGGGATAAAATCACAAGTGCCCAGGCCTTAAACACAAGGAAGTGGCAGGGTGCCTATTTTGCTAATCTCAATCCTTTGTGTATGGAATCCACTCTTAAATTAAATAATTTATTTGCTTCGTGAGATCCTATGAAATATTTCTCTAAATTCCTATCGCCTAAAACCATAATGAGACTGATACTTTGTACGCTAGCTATTACTAGTAGCGCCTTTGCTAAGGAATGTTTTATTGCATCTAAAAATAACAAATTTATTTACGTTGAAGGGGAGTGTGATAAACGTTATTCTCCCTGTTCTACATTTAAAATTGCCATTAGTTTGATGGGATTTGATGCAGGTATTTTAGTAGATGAAGAACATCCAACATGGGATTTTAAATCGGGCTTTGTGGATTGGTTAGAAAAGTGGAAACAACCTCATAATCCAAGATCATGGTTTGATAATAGCTGCGTTTGGTATTCGCAAGTTATTACGAAAAAATTAGGTGAAAATCAATTCTATGATTATATTCATCGTTTCGAATACGGTAATAAAGACGCTTCTGGTGATAAGCAGGTGCATAATGGGCTAACGCATTCTTGGTTATCAAGTTCACTTAAGATTACTCCTAAGGAACAGATCTTGTTTTTGAACAAGCTTGTTTCGAATAGTTTGCCTGTTAGTATCCATGCTCAAGAAAAGACGAAAAGTATTATGTACAGCGAAGATCTTGAATATGGCTGGAAGCTGTACGGTAAGACGGGTAACGGCCCACAGCTTGATGTTCATGGTAATAAGATTCAAGACAGGCAAGCTAGGTTGGTTTGTTGGATTTATCCAAAAAGGCGATGTTGTTATTACATTTGTGCAGTTTATTGCGGATGACTCTGCACATGATACGTATGCTTCATTGCGAGCTAAATCGCAGTTAAAAAGCCGTATAAAGTCAATTATTGCTAGTCATGCTTATATCTCCTAATTTTATAATCTTTTCCTTATATAATCCTATGTTTACTTAGTGTATTTAAAGTTTATGGTCTGTGCAAAATCGCTACATGATTTTCAGGCCAACTGAATATGTATCGATTTATGGATGCACTTTGCTCTATATGAAGATATTGAGGTCCTGATGTTTTACTTGTTGGGCATCATCGTCATCTGCTAAGCCAACTTTCACGCTGTCGGTATGTATTGCCTTAGTTGGTTCTCCAGTCGAAGGCTGAAAAATGGACAAACCATGGTCAAAGCAAATCTCAACAAGATCATCATTGGAATCACTGTCAGTTGCGGTCTTAGCATTAGGTGAGATGCTAAGGTTTTTAGTGGACGAGGTGCGTTTGATGGGCGTTGATTGAGGTTGATTGGATAACTGCATGGGCATATTTTTGTTCAACGTGGCGTAAGATTGCTTTTGCTGTATCATGCTTTTGAGAAAACTCTCTCCGTCACCATGACTTTTTTGGGCGTGGACATCCATCTCATTGGGTGGTGGCAAAGCAGAGTAGCGTCTCCGCCGATTTGCCAGAAGCGCATCACTGAATATAGCATCAAAGTGACCGTCAATTGGATCGTCTTTGAATACAAAGGCCTCATATACCAACTGTACAGTAACAAACGGCTTGCTATTAGTTTCTGTAAAGTAGGAATCTTGCTTATCTAATCTATTTAAGATTTGCTGATTAATTTCCATTTCCGTGGTTTTGAGTGGGTCGTCAGTGACACAGTTCAAGTGCAGGTCAAGTTTAAGTGAAAAAATACGACAAAGAAGAAATAAATCATCCGGCGATAGCTGGTATTTTCGGTAAGCATGACTGCGAAGCGATTCGACCGAGGTAGGAGGTGACTGATGAGGTTGCGGCTGATTTTCTTCATGTAAGATATTCAAGCATATTCCCAAACACTCATTACTGATAGCGAGAGATGTTTGCACTTTTTCATGATCTTTAAAGAAATTACAATGAGTGTCAAAGTGATTGAATAGTGAACTGGTGCATGAAAGTTCATTTGATTTGAGAAAGCACAGTAGAGTCAGGCGCACAATAGGTGACATAATCCACTGTATTGTATCACTGTCATATTCTGACAACATGTTGATAAAGTTATCAATACTGAGTGGGGCTGTTTCATAATGAGCAGAAAAAAGACGCAAAACCAGGGCAATCGGATCGTGATAGCGGCCACTGTGACTCTCTAGAGTGATAACGCGTTGAGCAATGAGCTCATAAAGTTGTAATCCTAATATAGCAGGACCACAGTAACCAATATTGTGAATAATGCCCATTGGTTCTGCATAGGCAACATATTTTCTTGTATGAACAGATATTTCGCCTGTCAGCAATGATGAATCCTGTGGGGAAATGAAACTATGAGTTGATGATGAATCCGAAACGCTAGAGCCCAAGTGAAGAGGCAATGGTTTTAGTTTGCTGGCAGCTGGTGTTGGGTTTGGTTTTGCAAGAGGGCAAGGCTGGGTATTTTTTTTTGCACTTTCTGATCCAGGGCTTAATTGGGCAAACCAGACAGCAACAAGAGTCATGGCATCGCTCAATGCTGTCTGCACTTTGTCAATTGATAGCCTGGCGCCCTCGTTCGGCTTTGTCTTGATGTGGGCAGGTGGATGTTCAGTATCGCAAGATAAGGGCTGGCCATCTAGTATAATTGGCTGACCAGCTGATGTGATATCTACGTGCAGCGGCTCATCATGCAAGATGCTAGCTTGATGTTCGTCTATCAGTGAAATTGGAGGCTTTTGACGAATCGGTAATGGGGTACGAATGTTAGATTGATCATGTTTTTCTGGTTGCCGTTGTTGCAGATCATCATATGACTGAAACGACAATCCGCGCGGTCGACGTCTGGGTTTTTCATTATTCATGTTGCCAAGTATAATTCTTCAGGATTGAAATTGCAAATCAACCCGATATAACTTCACTAAGCTAGGAAATATTGCAGTTAGAATCTAGCACAGCGATTTGGTGATTATCAATGCAGAATCAAGATGCAATTTGATCAAGAGACGGCATCTGTACCTTTAAGTTCTCATCAAGACATTATTCATTGGTGATAGGTGGCGGAGAGAGAGGGATTCGAACCCTCGGTACGCATAAACGTACACACGCTTTCCAGGCGTGCCCCTTCGACCGCTCGGGCACCTCTCCAAATATTGCGATATTATACAGCATTTTGTCTTATTATAAAATACTAATATTTAACTGTTATCAGCAAGGGTCTTTAATGTTTGTGCAAATCTATACTTGCTGATACTCTTCATCTTCTTGTAGCATCTGCTCTTCATTTTCACCAAACCAGATAGGGAATGGATCTTTGAGTTTTTGGTAGTGCTCGGGTTTATTGTGGTAGTCATTGATTAGACAATTATCAAGCTGTTCACGTATTTTCTTTTCATCCATTTCAGCGCTTAGTCCGATAAATACTATTTCTTGTTTTCTATCACCGTAATTTTTATCCCATTTACTCATAGCTTCTTGATCAAAATTTGCATCATTAGGCCTTTCATCTTTTGGTACTGCAGCCCACCATCGTCCAAGTCCTTGATATCTAATCATTGCACCAGCTTGTGATACTTCGCCAACAAAGTCAGGGCGCGTTGCTATCCAGAAGAAGCCTTTTGTTCTGATAACGCCGGGCCAGTCCTGATAAAAGAAATTATGTATTTTTTCTGGCGCAAAAGGGGCTATGGCTCTGTAAACAAAACTTTTAATTCCGTATTCTTCTGTTTCTGGAACATGATCTTTAAAGTTACTTAGTTCTTGTACCCACAGCGGATGCTTTTCAGCTTCGACTATATCAAATAGGCCAGTATCGATGACTTCTTCTAGTTTAACTTTTGAATGTATAGTTTCTATAACTTTTGCTTTTGCATTAAGACTTTTAATAATACTTTTGACTATCTTGAGTTCTTCATCGCTAACTAAGTCAATCTTATTTAAAAGAATTACATTTGCAAATTCTATTTGTTCAACCATTAAATCTACAACTGTTCTTTCGTCTTCTTCTCCTAGACTTTCTCCTTGATCTTTCAGGAACTCTGTTGAACTATAGTTCTTAATCAAGTTTGTTGCATCGACAACGGTTACCATGGTATCAAGTTGTGATACATCAGCAAGACTGTTACCATCTTCATCTCTAAAGTCAAATGTTGTGGCCACTGGTAGAGGTTCTGATATACCTGTACTTTCAATCAGTAAGTAATCAAATTTACCTTGAGATGCTAATTCTCTTACCTGCATTAATAAATCCTCTCTCAAGGTACAGCAGATACAGCCATTACTCATTTCTACTAATTTTTCTTCGGTTCGAGATAAGCTACTTCCGCCACGCTCAACAAGATCAGCATCTATATTTACTTCGCTCATATCATTTACTATAACGGCGACTTTTCGACCTTCTCTATTGTTTAGGATATGATTAAGTAGTGTTGTTTTACCAGAGCCTAAGAAGCCTGATAACACTGTTACCGGTAGTTTACTAGTTGTTGGAATGATCTGCATATGTAGCTCCACTTTTACAATTTTTTTTATTATATTGTTTTATCTATCTTATTTCAATATATTAATATATTTTTAACTACAATGATAGACTTAGTATGTTTGTTATTCGATCTCGATTTAATATAAAATTTTTGGATTTGCTACTAGCTGACTTGTACTATATATCTTATTGTGGAATTTATTTTTTTAGCCTATCTGTATAGTTATCAAATATTAAATTTTGCCCATGGTGGTTTGACTCTCTGTGTTACTTCTGCAGATGTGCAATTGGTTTTAATATAAAGTAGTTCTGCAAGAGTTCTGTACCAATTTTGACACTATAGCCAAGCTCTATATTGCTTACTTTACCTATTGCACCATATGCTTATGATCAAGAAATTTATCTGTAAAGTTAATTACCAGCAATTATTACTATGGCAATTTTCAAGTAAATTTACTGGTCCTTGATGCTCAGGCGCAGGGCCAAAGAAGCAATTATGAGAGCTGACGTTTGTATTATGTGTATTGGTTGATGCAAATACTCCATGACTGTAAAGCCCAGTAACATAACCTGCAGCAAATGAGGCAAAATTTGTTATTAATGCTGTTGTTGCATAGTCGTCGTGGCCAGTTTTATAATTTTCTTCTGGTATATTGTTTTCATTAGTTTTTATTTCTGATATAGATGCTTTTCTTCCTTGGGCATCTTCATTATCAATAAATACTTTTTTGTTTTCTGCAGTTTCCATTTCTAGTAGTTTTTTAGCTAAATCTTTTTGGTCATTGTTAATTAAGAATCTTAGCGCTGTCGTTCCGCTAATAGTTATATCCACATGTAGTCCTGTTTTAGTGAGCTCTTTAATTAGATCATATTTTTTTTCTACTGTGTGAAAGCTTCTTAAAATAATTTCTAGACCATTTTCATTAATGTAGTTTCTAAACTCATTATGTGTTGTAATATGCTGGATTGTTTTTATATTACTTCCTTTAATCGCTTGTTTAAATATTTTATCAGCTATCAGGGTTTTACCTGTTTCTGGGCTCTTTGATTCTATTATTCTCAACATAACTTCTATACAATCGCTTGTTTTATCAGAATACTCTATATTACATAGTAGGGACAATGCTGTATGGTCATCCTTGCCTACTTTGGATATCCCTAGTTCAAAATCAGGTATTATTTCTTGTAGTACCCTTTTTTTTGGTGGTGATGATAATAAATTAGCGGGTTTTGCATATTCCTCTGCAATATTAATACCCATTAAGTTTTGTATGAGACTTAATTTTTTTGTTTTTATTGCTTCCATTAGGATTGTGTAATTCTCAGAATTAGTTGTACTAAGATCTGTAAAATGATTATGTTTAATTGTTGTAATCATATCTTCTGCTATTTTCTCTAATATTGTAGCGTCGCTTGCTTCGCATGTGCAAAGTCTTCTTAGTGTATAATGTAGTAAAGTGTCACTTACGAATAAATCTGTTGAGTGTTCATTGCTTTTGCTATTTTCTCTGACGTATTGATTATATATATCTACTTCTGCTTTTGTGATGGGTTGTAACAATATACTTGCGTTGTGAAATTGTATTTCATTTGTGTCTTTGTTTACGTTGTAAATTGATTGAATTAACTGTTGAATATTTGCAATGCTATGCTGTTCATACTTCTGAGTTGTTTTCATGTGTCATCCTGTTTATTAAGTAAATATTGGCTTTAATCTAGCAACATTGTTTACACTTGTCAACATGACTGTTATTTGCGTATTTTTTACATTTTTTTTATGCTTAGTTAGTTTTTTTATTGGCAATCTGTAATGTTTTATTCACGTTTTAAGTAAATGTTGTTTTTTATTAATGTACACCTGTATACCGTAGGTTTGTATAATAAGTGTAAATGCAACCACACTATATGTCATAAACATCACGCTACTTTTACCCGCATATGCATCTGGTATTATACTTGCTAGTGCCAGTGATAATCCTCCTTTGATTCCGCCAAGTGCTATAAGGTTTTTATTGTCATTATTATATTTACTAAATATTAGAGGTATATGTACAGATATATACCTAGCACATGATGTTATAACAATAGCCAATATTCCTAGAGTAGCATAATGAGTATAATCAGACATATCAAGACGAATTACTTCAAGGCCGAGCAAAAAGAATATTATGAAATTGAGTAATTCATCGATTATATCCCAGAATTGCATGAGAGAATTTGCTCTATCAACTTTTATCCCTTCAAAAAAGCTACCTATACTTAGTCCTAGTGAAACAGCTGTGAGTGCTGGAGATACACCGGTCATTATAGCTGTGAATTGAGATATATTTAATAGGGCTATAGTCCATACTATATCTTCTTTCTTTGTTTGTGAGCTGTTGTCATGTCTAAATGCTACAACACCTATTTTCGCTACTATATATCCTAATAATAATCCACCAATAACTTCATGTGTGAAGAACTTAGCTATATCATATAAAGCAGGTGTACTGCTGTTTGTGGCAAACTCTAATATTGTGGTGAAGATAACTATACCAACGCCATCGTTTAGTAAAGATTCTGCAGCTATTTTTACTTCTAAGTTTTTAGATATTTTTAGGTTTTTTAATAATGTAAGCACTGCAATAGGATCAGTTGGACTTATTGCTGCTGCGAAGAATAAGCAGGTTGTGAGATTAAGTGGGCTTATGTAGCTCATGATAAAATAGCAAAGTGTAGATGTGATACAAAATGCTATGCAGGTGCCGGGGAATGCAAGTAGCATTATTTCTTTTAAATATTTTTTGAAATGTGTTGTTGAAACATGTAGACTGCCTGCAAATAGTAAGTATGAGAGTAAGACATTCACAACAATATCGTGGAAGTATATGCTGTTGGTGAACTGTGTCGCTAATATTTGGTATGCCTCACTGCCTATGCTTAAGCTTACTTTTACTAATACTGCAAGTATTGCTGTACATATGAATACGCTCACAGTTGGCTGTAGATATTTCTGTCTGTAACTCATAAATGCTAGTGCTGCACTCATGCCAATAATTAATGTTAGGAAGATATATTCAATTTCAATATTCATCTCAATACTACTATTTGTCATTACTCTAGTATAAATTATTAAGCTTTGGTATGCCAGTAGGGTATAGACAGTGGTGCATAAATGAGGCACTATCAATGTTTGAGTTGTTTGGAGTTGGTGTTGTTTTTTATAGCTGAGTTTATTTACAGAAGACATATAGACAGATCACTGACTGGTATATTGCTCATTTTATCTACTGTTCTTGCAATGCTAGCATCTAATACTGATGCGGTGTACTATTATCAAAAATTTTTACATATAGGTATTAATTTTAATATAGGTGGTTTTGTCTACCAATCCACAATACATCATTTTGTTAATGATGCCTTGATGGCTATTTTTTTCTTTCATATTGGTTTAGAGCTTAAACATGAAATGATTATGGGTAATCTAAACACATTGCGTAAGGCTGCACTACCCATGTTTGCCGCAGTCGGTGGCATGCTGGTTCCTGCAGTAATATATCTTATGTTTACTTATAATAACCCTGTTGCATACAGAGGCTGGGCAATACCAACAGCTACTGATATAGCATTTGCTTTAGGTATTTTAACCTTAGTAGGTAGGCATGTGCCTCATGCCTTAAAAGTTTTTTTGACTGCTCTGGCTGTATTTGATGATTTAGGTGCAATATTAATTATCGCACTTTTTTATTCTGGGCCACTTGATTTTAATATGCTGATAGGCGCCACTATAGGTACTTTATTGTTATTTTCTCTCAATAGGAGTGGGATTGAGAATATTATACCATATCTTTTTATTACGCTAATTTTATGGGCTTTTATACTTCACAGTGGCATTCATCCAACTGTTACAGGTGTTATTGCTGCTCTATCTATTCCACTGGTTAGAAGGGTTAGAGAACATAAGTTGGGTGAGAACGCAGAGGATAATCTAATCAGTTTATATGATAAAATTTTTCCATATGTTAATTATCTTATACTGCCTTTATTTGCATTTACTAATGCAGGTATAAATATACAAGATGTGAAATTTAGTGTTTTGTTTAGTCCGGTATTACTTGGTATCGCTCTTGGTTTATTTGTAGGTAAGCCTCTTGGCATAAGTCTATTTGCATTTTTGGGTGTTAAAAGTGGCTTGGCTAAGCTGCCGGATGATTTGTCATGGTCGCATATTGTTGCTACAGCTTCTATTTGTGGTATTGGCTTTACTATGAGTCTTTTTATAGGGGATTTAGCTTTTGTTAGTTTTACTACTTCTCTGTATCCTGTATGGGTTAAATCTGGTGTTATTCTTGGCTCATTTGCTTCATGCCTTGCCGGTTATACACTTTTAAAATCAATTTTATATCGAGGAAATATTCATAATGCAAGCACCTAATTTTTCATTGCCTTCCCAAGATCAGCCATCTTTTAGCCTTAATGATATATCTACTGACTATTGTGTTTTATATTTTTATCCTAAGGATATGACTTCAGGCTGCTCACAACAAGCCCAGGATTTTCGTGACTATAATGCAAAGTTTACGTCTAATAATTGTACTATTATTGGTATTTCTCCTGATTCTGTTGCAAGCCATACTAAATTTATAGATAAATATGCACTGCCATTTACATTACTTGCAGATACTGAGAAGCAAATGTGTCAAGATTATGGGGTGTGGCAAGAAAAAAGTATGTACGGTAAAAAGTATTTTGGTGTAGTTAGAACTACTTTCTTACTAGATAAATCTAGAAATATAATAAAACGCTGGGACAAAGTAAAAGTTAAACAACACGTTAGTGATGTATATGATTATCTTTGCTCTTTATAAATACTAATTATTAGTGCATCATAACATGACCAACTGCATCAGGTATGCCATCTTGCTTGTCATATTTATCTATAATTTTATCCTTGTCTAGATAGAGATTGATACTATATTCTGCTTCAATATCTTCTAGTTGACTGTCTAGATCATCTGTATCATTACTCAGATATGGTTCGTGTTTTTCTAAATAAAGCATGCCTTCATCTATACCTATTTTTTCATCTGTATGTAAAAAATGCACTTTATCTTTTACTTCTACCATGTAAAATAATTCTTGGATATTTCTATTATACATTCTCACGCAACCACTGGATACCGCTTTACCAATTAGTTTCTCGTTATTGGTACCATGAATTAATATGGCTCCCTTACTTGTATATATAGCATAGTTACCAAGCGGGTTTTTTGGGCCTGGCTTGATATATGCAGGCAGTTCTCTGTTGTACTTTCTTTTGTAATAAGCACTAATAGATTTTGGTACATACCATGTTGGTGCTACTTTTTTACGAACAACTGATCCATTAAATCTGGGTGTTTGCCAACCACTTTTGCCAATACTAATAGGGTAGGTATACACAATATCAAGGTCTTTTGGAAAATAATATAGGCGTTTTTCCGCTAGGTTAACGACTATTCCATAGCGATCATCTTTTTCAGGTAAAATGTGTAATGTAGGAATTACTATTTCTTTGCCGATATTTGCTGCTAATTTTCTAATATGGGGATTAGCATCTCTTAACTCATCATAGCCTACGTCATAATAATAACCGAGACTTTCCCAGGTATCACCTGACCTTACTGTATGGAATTGCAGTTCCCCAATAAGGTCTGAATTTTTATTGTATTCATATGCCGCTGCATGCGCGTCGTTTTG
This sequence comes from uncultured Coxiella sp., assembly GCA_902538855.1. Taxonomy (GTDB): domain Bacteria; phylum Pseudomonadota; class Gammaproteobacteria; order Comchoanobacterales; family Comchoanobacteraceae; genus CACBGS01. Next base: position 46,358 of record CACBGS010000002.1, on the reverse strand, counting down.
GCATAATAATAACACTATCTGTATAACAAAAAATACTAACATAAACTATCTAACAAATGTACCGGTTTGATATAGCATATATACCTGAGTATTTCTTATATTTTTATCATTTTTTTTGTCTATGTCTACTTTTTCTGTAATCAAATCATTTTTTTAATAATTTGGATTACGTAATACCGTTGCAATGCCCATGCCTGCACCAATACATTGTGCTGCAATGGCATAACGTGCATTGCTTCTTACTAGTTGTTTTGCAACTGTCCCAACTAAACGTATTCCTGTAGCCCCTAGTGGGTGTCCTATGGCTAATGAACCTCCGTTAACATTAACTTGTGATAATGGATAATCAATTTCTTGCATTGTTGCTATTACTTGTGAGGAGAATGCTTCATTGAATTCTATAAAATCTATATCTTTTAATTCTAATTTCGCATAGGCAAGTGCTTTTTGTATGGCAGTTACTGGTCCTACACCCATAACTTGCGGTTTTATACCAGCTACAGCAAAACCAACTATTTCAGCTATAGGCTTAATATTTTCTTTTTCTGCAAAATCTGCTGATGCAATTATACATGCAGATACGCCATCATTGGTTGGGCAGCAATTACCTGGTGTTAGCACTATATCTGCTTTTTTATAGGATTGTACCCCCTTGATGATATTAAGTTGTGCTAGGCTTTCTTTATTAGCTTTTGCTCTGAATCCTTCGTCAATATTAAATAATATTGTATTTTCTTTTTTTGTATAATCCACCGAGCCATCTTCATTAAAGTATGGTTTTATTATTTCAAGTCCTACTATTTCTTCGTCATAGATACCTTTTGCGTATGCTTTTTCATACTTTAGATGCGAGTTGAGTGCAAATGCGTCACATTGTTCTCTTGTAATTCCATACCAATCTGCTACGTTTTGTGCTGTTTGTAGCATTGTGCATAGTGGTGCGGACTTTAGTAGGTACTCTGGAATAGGTTCTTTAAAATAGTTTTTAAAATCAACGGAATTTTCTTGTTGTAATTGACTATGATGTCTAAATAACTCAGGGTTTAAAGCTGTTATTGGTGTTGGTTTACCTGATAATAGATTTAGGTTTTTTTGCATTCTTTCTACACCCATAGCAAGACCCACATCATACATATCTGCCATAATTGCATGGGATATTCTATGTATTACTTCCATACTAGAGCCGCATTGTCTATTAAGTTCAAACTTATTCATTTCATATGGCAGCCCAGCAAGTTGCGCAATTTGTGCTGATCCCATATTCAGGAGTTCTTCAGCATGAAGTACTTGCCCAAGACCGAATTCTGCTATCATCTCTGGTTTTATACCGGGGTTTTTTGCTAGTAGTTCCGTTAATATATGCACGGATGCTTTATCTAGACGCGTATTTACTAGTAATCCTTTACCGCCTCTTGCAAATGCGCTTCGGCGCATATCTATTAATACAATTTTCTTTTTTGACATAATCATATACTTTGGTTAAGTGTCTATTATATAGCTTGTTTTTATATATATTGCTTATATTTTATCTAATTTTATCTTTATTTACTGTTTTGTTTATCAATATATTTTTTTTAGCTAATAAAATAAGCATTCGTTCAAATTTTGTCCTATACTTGCATTATTGGTTATGGAAACATATTATGGAAGCAATTGAGAATTATGATATTTTAAAGGAAATTAATACTTTATCTACGTCTATTGATGCATGTGATACTTCGATTCTCACATCCCACGAAGAGGTTAAGCATCTAGTTGCTACAGAGATTGAATCAATGTTAAATAAAATTGATAAGGATACACCTATACAAATACATGAGCATTTCTTAACTGATATTCTTTCACCCCTAGATATATTAGTTGAAAGGGTGCTTGAGATTCGTATTACAAAAGAAGTCATTATCTCGCAGTTGTACAGAACTCTTGAAGAGGAAAATATCCGTTATGAGAGAAATAGAGCCATGTCCGTTGCTAAGAAGAATCTTGAAAAGCTTAAGGTTGATATTGAAGAGATAAAAGATAAAATAGAGATTAGTATCGCTAAAATTGAATCTGATAGAATCACACTATCTAAAATTTGGGTTAATAATAATCTTCAGAAAGCCAGAGATAAAGAGATAATTGCTAAATGTGAACGGCTAAAAACACATTTGTCACATATTTCAGATAATGATGATAAATGGGGTGATTTAGTCTCAAAAGTCGATGAAATTCATACAAGGCGTGACCGTATTGAGAAATTGATACTTACTCATGAAAATACACCTGAGGTTTCAGAGTTATTCAACCAAATTGTTAATCAAGAAATTAAGTTATTACATCAGGTGCTTGATGATGTTATTCGTTATTGTAAAATCCATAAGAAAAAAAATAACAAATTGTAAGCATAGCACTCTATATTAAGCCATTGCACAATTATAGTTATCTGTGTATTAATCTATTTTAATTTATTGCGACTTGCTAGCTTTGTTGTTATTATCACAGCGTAATGCTTAGGGCCTTGTTGTTATGCGTAAATTTATTCTGTTTGTATTTTTGTTATGTCTTTGTACCGTCCTATTAGCTAGAGCCCCAGGTATATCTGCTCCTGCGGTTGCAGTACATAATCACGGTGGTGTTGTACATAAGTCGTATCCGCATAGTAATAAAGTATCTAATGATAGATCTATTACTCCTTTTTATGTATTGATGCCTGCTTTATCTGTGTATAAGTTTTTTGGTATTGATGTTAATATTGCTGATATAGATTTATCAATTAGACAGTCTTATTTAGTTTCTGCTGTTACAGAAATGTTTAACATTATATTTATGGGTATAGTATGCTGCTGTTTTCCATATATGTATGCTAATTTTCACGGTAGGTTGTGTCTGTTTACTATAGGTGTATTATCACCTGCAACATTGCTTTATTATTTAAGTTATTCGTATCCTGATTTTCTCAACAATACCTTATTGCAATTATTGCTACTTAGTATTTTTGATAGCAGTTTAAAGGCCTTATTGTTTCTGTCGCTGATAGCCTATTTTTGTGAGCAAGATTATCTTTTTGCTATGGCCCCAAATTTAATATATAAGAATGTCGATATCTCATGGGACAGATGGATTAGAAAAGTCTATCCGTTAGTACAACAGGCTATTACTAAACAAGACCTTTCTATTTCTAGAGATTATCTTGGAAATGCACTTTTAGATGCACATACAAAACTATTACAAACACATAAACTTAATGCTACAACTAATATTATTGAGCATGTAATGGTAAAAGATATCAGGCTTGTACAAGATTCTGAAACTGAGAAAATTATGTTGGTTACTGCTGATATGCGTGATTATACAGTGAATGCTAAGGCTGATGTTATTTCTGGTTCTCGTAATATTGTACGCGTTTGTGATACGCTTGTTTTGAGAGTAGCTAAGACTGGTAATTGGTATGTGCATGATATTATACCCAGTGAGCACTATTTACAACCTAGTGCTGTTTACTAAGGTAGTTATGGTCTACTGTCAATGATAGATACTGATGATATTGTTATAGGTCAAGATAGTATTTTATATGGTTCCCATGTGGTTGATCATGTAGCTAATAATGTCAAGCTCAAGATTCTTGGTGGTAGTTTAAAAGTTACTGGTACTGTTGGTCGTAATGTACAAATCGTACAAAGCTTCAATACTAGTGATGTGAGTTTTTGCTCACTAAAATTTTTTTGCTGCACTTCCGGATGTTGCAAATATACTAAGGCTGTATCTGATATAGGTATATGTGTTGAGGGTGTGGTTGATTCTTTTGTATCTATGCGTTCTGATGGTGCTATTCGAGCCTGTTTGATTAATGATAATGTCACTATTAATGCAAAAGGTAATATTAACGCAACTAGTCTTGGTAAATCATGTACAGTAGATACATTGGGTGGGGTTTTCGTAACATCTGTTGGAAGTTTTACTAAACTAGTTGCTCATGATCGTATCAGTGCTACCTATGCCGATAGCTATGTAAATTTATTAACTACTAAAGATATTATAGTTAAAAATACATGCGAGCATGTTACTTTGCGTTCGCAAGGTGATATAACTGTCTACTCTATAGGGGCGTATGCGCAAGTTTGCAGTGACAGTAATATTTTATGCCTCAAATGTTCTCCAACTGCAACTATTCGTGCTGGAGGATCCTTTGTGCGAGCAGTAGAGTCATTGCCTGGGATTTTTGTTGATGAGAAAAATGTTTCGGATCATTATTCTACCTCAGCTCAAAGTGAAGCAGGGATGCCATTGATTTCTTCTGCTGGTCGACAGCCTACTTTTTCTTTAGTACATTCTGTGAGCGTTCTTGATAATTACGTATAATTGTATTCATTATTATGGGCTACAGGTTGCTATGAATACTAATATAGCGTAGTAGAATATCCATTCGAATAGTGCAAAATAAGTCCAGCGTTCGTCCATAGCAAGTAGGTATACTCGTTCAGGGCTATTGTTTTTGGTCAGTACCAGCTCGCCTATTAAATCTGAGGGGAACGTAGATAACATGCCTAGTAAGCATATACAGGCTATACCAAAGCTTATGTAGCGTAATATGTATATGTAATCTGAGTTATTATGAGTATACTGTAGTAGCGTTTGTAACCAAAAAACACTAAGTATAAATAACATGCCGCCGAGTAGTGCATGCATACCTAATATCATATGTGCTGGAATCCAGGCTATTAATAGAAAGGTTCCAAGTACAAATATTTCCAGGTTAAAGGCGAAGTTTTTTATGTTGTGTTCAGCATTACTCAGTAATCTTGTACTTATTGGTCCTGTAACATATATATGTATTATTACGAATATTAATACGCCTAGTGCAAATATCCAGCGTTCTGGATCAAGCATATAATTTCCACTTATGGTAGAGAGAAATACTCTACTATGATTTGCACTTACAGATATATATCGACATATTATAGGTAGTAGCCCAATAAAAATAATATTGCTCATAAAGATTAAAGTGTTGCTACTAAACATAATTAGATAAGAATAGGTTATATCTTCATGCTAGCACAATGTTTTTTACTTGCAAATATTTGTTCTAGTAGTTTTGCTTATCATTTACCAGTGATCTCATGCTGAGTATTGATCGTTTTTGTTAAATGTGTAATGCTAGCTTATGTATTATTTTGTATTATAGATTATGAATCATAAAATAATGGTTATATTTGATTGGGACGATACGCTTTTAGATGTTGGCAGCCTTATGATTGAGTCTCAGTTAGCTGCTTGTAGTAAGATGCTTCAAGATGATATTTATCCATTTACTAAGCATTGGGCTATGCCTACCAAGCAGTGCCTACTTGCTCACATAGGGCAGCGGTTTAGAGAAACTATATCGCCTAAGATTTTTCCAATTATTACTGGAAATACTGAACATAGTCAGTGGCTGGATTGCCTTTATGATTGTTATAAAGATCATTATCGTAAACAACCAAAGGTTTTATTTTCTGGGGTTTCTAGTTTATTAAATCATTTAATTGAAGCTGGTATTGTGCTTGCTATTGCAACTAATAAATCCCGTGATTTGCTTGAGGATGAGCTTGTCTGCACTAATATTGCTAAAGGCTCGTTCAGTGATATTATTTGCGGTGATGATGATGTGGTTGTGGGTAAATATAAACCTCATCCACAAATGCTTAATTGTCTTATGCAAGAGCATACTGATGTGGATGCATTTGTTATGGTGGGGGATAGGGATTCAGATGTTATTGCTGCTAAGAATAGTCTGTGTGCAGCAGCTACTAAGACTATTGCTATTAAAACAAACCAGAGTGAGTTTAGCTCCTCGCCTGATCTTATTTTAGCAAAGGCATCAGATATTTCATATACTGTTTTACAAACATTAGTCAGTGTTATTAATCACTAGATGTAAATCTTAACGCATATTATGTATTTTTATTTGTGGAAGGTTTTGCTCTGTATATTTATTAATTAGCTTCTGAATACTCTGTATTACCTGTCTGGTTATTATGTCGTTATTTAATTTTTGACAATAATCTTGCATTTTTTTTAGTGTTGCTATGACTGGTGTTTTTTGTTTTTCTATTATACTTTGTATGGTGTTTTCAACAGACGTCTGATTACTTGCCTGAAAGTATACTATTAATGTAGATAGGTAGAGGTTATCGTTTCTTGTGTCTGCAATAGCAGTTTTAAGTAAGGCATCGTAATCTCTTATAGTTAGTTTGCTCTTTAGTACTAATAGTATGTTGAATATGTTATCGTCTGATGCTTCATAGTTATTTAGTATGATTCTAATGATAGTACTTTTTAGCTCGTGTTGTGCATCAATATATTTATGTAGATAGGCAAGAACTAATAGGATGGTGAGTTCCTCATTATTTAAAGATCTATGTAATTCTAAACTGCTGGTAACTGTAAATAGTATTTGTATGTAAGATATCTCGCGTGCTATTTTTTTCGCAAAACTTGCACATGATTTACTATGGATTATATCTGATATTTGTATAAGGTTTGTGAGATTCAATAGTGCGTTACTACATTTTATTACTTTGTTGTGTTCAAGGTTGGTGCTATTACTGTAGTTATAATAATCATAAGAATAAGGGTTATAGATATGTGTCATTATCACTGATGCATATAATTCATATATGTCAGTAGGCCTTAGTGTTTGATCTATATTAAGCATAGACTTTAAAATATCCGCCATTGGGTAGATGTTGTCTATATACTCGAGTCTTTGTGTATATCTATCAACAAGTGTATAGAGATTATTTTGGAGATTTTGATAGTCTGGGTTTTGAACTAGTAGTTGTTTCTGTATGCTCATAACGTCTTTAGGAAGTTGATCATCTCCTATTATATAGAGCATAGTTAGCGCAATACTCCACATGTCGTATCGCTGACTAATATAAGATTCTTTACCATTAATTTTACTATATGTCTCCGGTGCTGTGTATGTTTGTATATGCAAGCTATTATCTTGTGATGGATGTACTATTTTCGTTAATAGTGGGTGTGCTGTGCGTAAATTATCAAGGTGAAATTCTATTTTGTCTTGGCCTATATAAACCATGATATTACTAGGATTTATGTCACAATGTGCTATTTTTATTTCATTGAGCACCATTAACGCTTCAATAATAGATGTGAATAATAGTATGAAGTATTTTTTAGTTTGCTCGGCATTGTGTTTTTTATTAAACTCTTTCAGCGTGCAATCATATCTTTTACTAGATACACTGTTTTTATACTTACCTATGTAAATGTAATAATTGGGAAGTTTACTGGAGTATTGCCAATAGTCCTTAAAAAGACCATTATTGTTTATTAATCTTTCAGCATTTTGCATTTGTCTTTCATCCCTTTTTTTTCTATTGTTTTTTGATAGCCGTCTGCTTACTGCATGTGGTCTTAGTGAATATAGTGGGTGAGTGTTTAGAACATTTTTACCGAATAAACTTAATGCTTGGTCAATATTATTTAGAAGCAATAGCAATTTATTCTCATCAAGTTCAATAAAAACATCTTCGGCATAGTATTGATCTAATATGCTAAATCTATTATTTTTATTATATATCTTACACTGCCAATTATATGTATTTCTCATCAGATCTATTACTCTTATCAATTTAGCCTGTTTTATAGTCGCGCTGTTAATACTTTTTCTAAGATAAATTGTTTTTATCTCAATTCTATTCTCATGATCATATATATTACTGATATCACAGGTATTGATATTATAGACTTTAGTGCAGAATTGCTCTATTTTGCATTTATCTACTGATTTACAAGCTTGTTGTTGTGACCACATAATACGATAAAAAATTTTTTGTAGGATACTGTAGTAATAACATTATTGCAATTATTTAGTTATTAAATACCAAATGATCTAGGCTCATATGGTCTTTTATCATAAACTTTTGCGTAGTGTTTACATAGTTGCTCATCATTTGAATTTAGTTCTTCAAATAGATATTCAAGTAATTTATATTCTATATCTGCTTGTAGCACATTATTTGTAATACTATATCTGAGGATTTGCTCTATTTTGTCACGTATGGGTTTATCTTTTTCGCCATTTTTTTCTGCTAAGCACTGTATTAATGAAATTGTATCAATCTCCTTGTAAAAAACTAGCTGCATATGATTTTGTAAATATAATATTGTTGTAAAAAGCTCTATATCATCGATAGTGTCATGTGTAAGTAGAATCTTTGCCCAGAAATCTCGTTGTTTGTCTGTATTGTTGAACTCATTATTTATATATTTTATTACCTGTATTATACTTAAATCACTATGCTTTCTACATAGTATCATTTGGTATAGAATATTATTAATCTCTATTTTTTTATCGCTGAGGTATATATATATATTTACTCCAGTTATGATAAGAAATTCATCTTTAAGCTGTTTTTCTTGAAGGCCTTTCATGCTAGCAGCTACTAAAGCAGGTAATAACTCATTATTTTCGTCTTTTGCTATATGATCGCATATCGCTATACAAAATGCATTATTGATTGTGCAATATAGTTCATTACATATTTTATTAAATTCAAGTATGGATTTTAGTACTTCAAGACAGCGATTTATTTTTCTCTCAAGATCATTGTCTTCATTAATATATATTATTTTTGCCTGAATATAATACGTATTTATGTCATCGGGACGTTCATGTTGTTTTAATTTCAGCATATCTAATAGCAAAGGTTTGTACTCACTAATAATTGATTTTCCTATAATTTCATCTATAACATTGTTAATGTATACTTGTACTGTCTCTTGCTGTGGTGCTTCTACAAACTTTTCTATTATACTTTTCATATAAACCTTAAGCTCTTGTTGTTGGTAATAACCACAACTTATAATTTCTACTATTACTATGGCTATACTCCACATATCGTATTTATTACAAAATGTATATTCATTATCGTAGTATATCTCTGGTGCTAGATGTAAAAAGTATGCATCGCAATTCTCATAATCCTTGGTACTTGTACCATCGGTGACAGCTATTCCGAAGTCACTCAGTTTATAGGTGACTTTTTGTTGATCTTTATAGACAAATATATTATTTGCATGTATATCTCTATGCACAATTCCTTTTTTGTTCAAGATTACTAGATTTTTTAGTAATATATGTAGTGCTTCTTTCGCTATTAGAGATATTTTGTTGCGGTTAAATGGATACTCATCTAAGTAGCTACGCAGCGTACAGTCAGCTCTAGGTGTAATTATAAATTTTCCTTTATTATTTTCATAAATATCTATGGGTTGGATATTACTAAATTGACACCAATCTTTCTCAAATAGATAATGCCTTGTGTATGCTAATTTGTGCGATAAGTAATCTTCATCATCATATAGATCTATAGGTTTCCTTCTTGCTTGTGCATGTTTCTTATATGCAAAGAGCGTGTGCTCTGTATAATTTGTTGTAAATAGTTCTGGTATTTTCTCATGATTTACTACTAGCGTATATAGCTGTTGATTATTGAGATTACAAAATATATCTAACTTTACTTTACAAAAGGTGCCTATATGTATTTTTGCTTGTGCATAGTATTTATAAGACCACTGGCCATTATTATGTTTTATTCTGGCGTATTTATCTAATACACCATATGGTTTTTTTATATATATATAAATTTTATCCAGTTCTAATGTATTATCTCTAGTAATGCTTATGGTATACAGGTTTGTTGGAAATATTTCTGCAATAGTAGTTAGAATTGTAGATTCTGTGATTTCTTCTGCGGTTATTTTCATAGGTGGTTTGCTGCTAAATCATTATAATTATACTTTTTTATTTATTAATATCAATTTAAATTTGTTCTGTGCTAGCAAACTGTGTACAATCTTGGCTATGCCAATCAGTTCATGTGTTTAAGGAGTGTTTTGTTTTTTACAAAAAAAGTTAATTATCTTTCTAATACTGGTATTTATGATGTTTTAGCTAAGCCGCATTGTGCGGCTATAATTGAAAATTATGTAGGTAATTCATGTAAACCATTTCATGATTATGCAGATGAGGTGGGGCAGGGTCTTTATGCAAATACTCTAGTGATGATGTGGGCTAATATTAACTTAAATAATAGAATTAGCAAGTTAGAACAATTAGAAACTTGGCTTGATCTACATGCAAAAGACCATCCGCCTTTATTGTTTGAATTAGGTCTGGTTAGAGCACTTTTATATGTTAAGAAAAATATTTCATTGCAACAGCAGCAACAAGTACTAACAGATGATGATGTGGTACACATATGTCAACACTGTGTTCCTTGTTTCACTCGTGCTGATATCTTGAGTAGATTACACTGTGTTTATTCTGGATCAGCTAATCTTTCTAATTATAATGGTGATTTGTTTGTAGTTGCATTGACCCGCTTAGTGAGTCTATTAGAACCGTTTAGCTGCTCAATTTCTACTTTTTGTAGTAAAATATCTACGGCTGCTGTATTCAGTGAACAATGTGCTTATTTGCAAAGTTTATCTAAAGACTATTCACCTAAGTTAACCTGGATACAAGATAGTCAATATCCAGATATCTATTCAAATAAGCCTATCAATAATCAAGCTCTATCTTTATCAGTGGCAATTACTAGATGTCGTGATACCATAGAGGCTAAAATATGCTCTTCAACTAATAAGAAGTTTAAGCCATGTTAATATATACCTTTATAAATTAATTCTAGTGTTATGTTTACTGATTACAAAGAAGTTGGCAAATTACATTTGATACTACTATGACTGATTTAGATATAGTTAAGTCTATTGCTGATAGTTCATATGATAGTTTACTGACTATTTGTCAGCAGCGATTTAGTATCCCAGATTATAAAGTTACAGTATCTAATGAAGTTGCTTCTGATTTAGTAATTCGTGTTTCTAAACGCTATGGGTCTGAATATTTAAAATACATACGCTTATATAGTCTTGTTAATGGTTTATGGTCGTGTAAATTATATCTTAATGATACTTTGTATGCGTCAGGTACTTTTTGTGCCGCAAAAATTAACTTTTTTGTAGATTTAAATCCACGTCAAATTGCATTACTATTTGATAATATAAGTATGTTGCCTTCTTTATTTGGTTTAGGGTCTACACTGCAGCATAAACTTTTTGAGCTGCGTAATCACTCTATGGTTCGTAGAAAGTATATGGACTTAGATGTTGTTAGTGAGGATTTATTTTCTCATAACTTACTATTACAGCCTGATCTTATTGTAAATTCTCATAACTTAGAAAAAGATTGGCTATCACATCTAGCTATTATTCCTTATCAGATATATAACGGCGCTAAGAGTATTTATGTTATATCAAAGCGTGCTGATTGTACTCTAAATGCTTATTATACTTCTTCATATTATAAATCTGATTTTACTTTTACTAGTACTCTTCTTATAAATTTACTAGAAGTTATAAGCGTATTTCAATATCTAGGCATAGTGCATACAGATATATATGATAAAAACATATTACTTTTTTTTGAGGGTACAGATTGTACGAAAATGTATTTAAGTGATTTTGGTGATGTAAGGCTTTGTGAGCGTATTCTTCATCCACATCCATTACAGAAGTACTATAGCCAATTGCCTCCTGAGTATTACCACACACGAGGCTCTGTGCCCAATACTTTTCGTAGTAGTTTTGATTTATGGTCTATTGCGATCATGATATTACGTATGCACTGTAAAAATAGAAGTTTATTTGATAGTTTTATGAACAATATAATAGCTTCCTTTAATAAGAATTGTCCTAGTGAATATCCTAGTTTACGTAAATCTTATTTAGATTTTATCAACTCTTTGATTGATAGCGAGGATATATTACTCCCCTATAAGCCAATACTAATTGCTATGTGTGAGCTTGATTATAATGCAAGGCCAGCTCAGGTGATTCATATTTATGCACAAGTATTAGCACTATATTTGGTGCATACAAATAAATATTATCCAAGGCAAGATGGTAGTGTTTTTATTCAGAATGTGCTTAATAAGCTTGCTAATATGGATAATATTTGTAGAGAACATACTCAGGGCCTATTGTCTTTATTTTCAAAAACACTTGTTTCTAATCATCATACGTGGCTAGTACGCCTGTCGAAATACTTTAAGACTTATTATTTATTTTCTTCTAATAAAATTAGCAAGTCTTTTGCCGATCATTTTTGGTTAATTATGTATAATACTTTTGATGATTTAGATCAGTCTAATCTCAAAAATCAGTGGTTGAAGCTGAGGTTTGTTGATTATGGGCTAAAGATGTCAAAATATTTTGCTATTTTTAAGGAATTACATTCTGTACATTCTTCTTTAGATCTTAGAGATAAACTTTTTAGTCATCTTATGTCTTCTAGCGATTATATGAATTTAACCCCAATTTATGCTGGTTTACTGTATCATGACCTTAGTATTAATGTTATATCTTATGATGATATGATAGATATTCTTAGTAATATTGTTTACTATAATGCTAGTGATCATCTTAATGTAAACTATTGTTTTTGTGTTTTTTTAGAAAATATTGCCATTGCTTACTATGATGATGGACTGTTTGATAGTGATCATAAACTATGCACTACATTACTAGATCATCTGCAGTACCTTGGTTCTAATCATATACTGCTTCATGAGTATTCACATCTTCTATCAAGTAATAATGGTTCTGTTATAAGTAACTGTTATCAAGCACTGTTCTGTAATCCTTGTTGTCTCAGTACTAATTCGTATGCGTATTCGTAGTTTTAGTTTTTTCAATAATATCTAGCCAATATTTACTGTAAAGTTTTTTCTTATACTCACCATTAATGAGCATTATTTTATATTTATTAGCCCATTTTTTCAAATTTTTTTCATTAATATCATTCCAATCTTTTATTATCACTACAGGCATATCTTTGAATAGTTCATCAATAGGGGAGGATTGTAGTAGTACTATATTACCAAGCATAAGGCTTTCCCATGTTCTATAACAGTCAAATCCGAGTCCAATAAGGCTAATAGAAAACATATATTTGCCGCGTTTTTGCCACTGATCTAATCTTGGCATTACACCATGTTGGAATTCTATCCAAGGATTATGAGCTAGTATTTTGGCTATTTGACTACGATTTTGTATTATAGTACCGTTTTCTTTTCTAAGACTTGATGTATTATTAAGGTGTACGTCCATGTATGCTTTAAAAATTCTATCCTTATTTGGCTTTAGATTCTTTATCACATTCTTTAATTCTTTTTCTTGGTCTTTTACACTTTCACCATGTATTCCAAATAATGCATATTTGCAATTATCTGTGCAGTATGGGAAGAAATTGTTTGCATTTTCCTTTCTAGCATAATCTACACCTAGAGGAAAAATTGTCATTTTAGGGTGTTTTACGCTGTGATCATAATTACTAGCAAACCACCTAACTAGTCTAGGATTATCTAAAAGCTTTATTGGATCAATAGCACCATCTCGAGCTGGAAAAAAATATTCTGTTATAGCATTTCTATATTCTCTTATTATGTACATAGAATTATCCATGTAGCTTTGCTTATTTTTGGTTTCTTTGAATATTGTTTCCTGTCTTCTTGCTATGGTAGTTACTAATATAAATTTACTTTTAATATTAGGTAGCCATGTGTGTACAAACTCTGCGAGCTCATCATTAGGTACATATATTGTTGCTGTGCCTTTCCAAGTATTTGGCCACCATAAGTGATAGTAAATATTATTTGTATTTCTAAATGCTTTTACTTTATCCCAATTATTTGCATTGTAAACGTAATCTGCATACATTGGTACTGTTTTGTTTGATAATAACTCAGGCTTATAATCATCATATCTATATTTGGTATTGTTAATTATGTATTTCATAGTAAATACAAGTATTGTAATGGCTAGTAATGCCGATATGATACGAATGGTTTTATACATATACAATATACCCTTTTTTATATTAGAGCATATTTATACTTTGTGCGTATATGTTTTATATTAAAATATTTAATCATTTTATTTTTTAAACATACTGTTGTTTTCATGTCTGACTATTTCTCTCTGACTATGCATTTCTTCTAACATACTTACAGCAGCTGTGTTCGTAGTTAGTTTTCTAGAGCATGTAAGTACAGCTGACACAAGCGCATGATTTGTAATATCTAGATTGAATACTTGCAGTATTTTTCCCATTTTTATTGATTTTGCAATATCAAGCCAAAAGATATTATTTGTTTCTGGATCTTGCAAAAGCCTGTTTAAATGTTCTAGTTTTTTTTCTAATATGTTATTGTTGTAGGCATTGCGTAAATAGCATAATAGCGTTTCATCTAATTTGTTAGGGTGGTACTCTCTAATTACAATATACAATATAGCTATTCCTAGTGTATATCTTGTTCTTTCTTGGGTTAGGCTTTTGTTATAGATTATTGGTATTAGCTTATCATCTATACCTTGATTATTACAAGCCAATATAAGTTTTTCTAACATAAGTGCTGATAGCCCTGCACACACGGATTGTATATTAATAATATCTATATAAAAATCATTGATTTTTTCTTCTATTTTATTGTTGTTGTCCTCTGATTTTATATATGTGATATGTGTATCTATGCATAACTGCACAATGTCATTAGGCCTATCTGTGGGGTCTAGTTTTAGCATTTCTGCGATTATATCGCTGTAATGTTTTAAATTATCGTATTGTTGTAATAGAGTATGTATTTTTAATTTCATCTCAAGATCATGTTGCTCAATACAACTCTTATCTGCATTGGTGATGTATTTATTTACACCTAGCTTTAGCTGTGATTTTATTATTTCCCATTCATCTTTTGCTGCAATACTTTTTAGAATTGCTATCGCAACACTATACATATCCGCTTGGACGGATAGTCTATGCTTATGTTGTACTGATGGATAATAATATTCAGGAGCTAATTGGCTATAAAAATTTTTAATATCATGTAGTGCAACAAGTACGCCATCACTTTCTGTGCAATAACCAAAATCAGATAACTTTATAGTTATTTTATCTGCATGATTGTATATGAGTATATTATCTGGTTTGATATCGTTGTGTACTATAGCTTTTGTGTCGTTCTCAGTGTTTTGCATCATACATAATGCAAATAATAATCTTAGTAGAGTTTTCTCTAGTACTTTAGTTTTTATTGCTACTGGTTGTGTGCTTAAGTATTGTTCTAGTGTTTTGTCTGCTCTTTTGGATATTATATAATCGCTTTTTTTACCTGAGAAGAACTGACAATCTGCAAGATAATTATTCTTTTGATTCATTTTTTCGCTATAAAAATTATACTTATCTAGTAGTAGCTGATGGGCTGCTGTATCTTCTTTTACATAGTCACTTTCCTTATTCCTATATTTTCTCCTCACATACATTTTATCACGGAGGTGGTATAGCTTATGTTTGGTATTATGTGTTAGGAAAAGGGTTTTAATATGTCGGTGATTCTCAATTATAAATAATATATCTTCTATTTTATCTGTTAAAAATAGATCGCCTTTTACAATGCAGAATTTTCCACTACCTATAGGGTCTTGTCCATAATTTTTGTATAGATAGGTTTGCTCGTCATAGCATGCAATTTTTGCATATTTAATATTACTTATTTTGTGTCGAATATAGAGTGTAGTACTGTAGTTAGTACTATGTTCAATTATGTTAAATCCTTCTAGTGTGAAAACCTCGCGGCATTTTCTGTCTATCTTTTCGAAAGTCATTATAAGGTTTTAATTAATGTGAAAAAAGTATAGCAAACTGATTGTGTTTTTCAATGCTCAATTTGTTATCTACTATATATATTTCTAAATTCTACACTAAGTTATTGATTGTTCATTGCTTCTAGATAAACCCTAATATTAACTCTATTATCTACCCATTCGCTGTTGGGATCAGCATTAGCACCAATGGCAAAATCTAAGCGGTTAAGGTGGAAGTTGGCCAATAAGAATACGCGATCATTTTCCTGATTAATACTTGCTGGTATGGTGATAATTTTTACTCTGTCTTTTATTTTCAATTTACCTTTTATGACGTATGTATTTTCTGTCTTGGCCTTGGTTAAGCTTAGTAACTCAAAATATGCTTGTGCATACTTATTGGTATTAAACCAATCTTTTGTTTGTAATGTTGTGCTATAGTAACTATCTGATACAGTGGTACTATGCATATCAATAATAAAACTAGCTAATGTTTGCTCAAGTGATTCACTATCATAACTTATACTGGCTGTAAATTTTGGAAATTCGCCTGTGAACTCAGCGTTAGCATGCATGCCAGTGAAGCTGATTTTACTTTGTGTATAGTCTATTGCCCATTCTTTTGCTAGGACTTGGTAATGTATCATGATGTATAGGCTAAGTAGTAGTCTGAGTGAATTGTATTTCATTTTATTTTTGGCCATTTTGGTAACATACTTATGAGTATATTGTTTTTATCATAGATATGGTGTTTTATTGCAGCACTGATGTGAATGCACATTAGTATGAAAAGTAAAGTATTGCTGTATATATGTAATTGTTTACTTATTATATACAGCTCTGTGCTAACTGGTATTGAGGGTAGGTGAGGTAAGCTAAATAGACCAAATATTACTGTAGGTAGTCTTAGTGGACTTGCCGATACCATAAGCCAGCCTAACATAGGTGATAGTATAGCGAGTAGGTACATACATCTGTGAACGATTAGTGCCGCTGTTATTTCCCATGTACTCAAACTTTTGCTATGATCTGGTGGTTTATGATATTGGCGCCATATGAATCTGATCATGGTTAGAATTAGTATAGAGATACCTACTGATTTATGTGTTTGATAGGTTTTCCATGCTAGCATTTTTAGATCTGCAATCTGTATCGCTCTTGTCATCCAGATTCCAGAGCTTAATTGGTAAATAATTAATAATGCACTCAGCCAATGAAAAAATTTTGCGGTACTAGTATACTCAGCTTTACGCATAGTATTTGATCTCATGGCTATCTACTTCTAGTGTAGGGGTGTGGCTATTTAAGGTCAATTATTTAATTTATATTTGTTATCTTATTCCTTATGAAACTCACACTCCATATGTATAGATACTTCATCCCCAATAGCTGGTAGATAGGTATCTAGGCCCCAATTGCTTCTTATTAAAATAGCATCTGCACTAAAGCCTAGTGCCGCAACTCCTACATAGGGTTTTTTGAGAAACCCACCATTAAATCTTACGTTCAATTCTAGTGGTTTAGTAATGCCTAAGAAAGTTAAGTCTCCGTATACTATCCCTGTGTTTTCTCCTGTAAGTTTTATTTTGTTAGATATAAATGTTGCGGTAGGGTACTCATTAGCATTGAACCAGATATTTTTGTATGCTAGTTCTTTATCGAAGTCTTTTTTACTTGGGTTGGGGTAATTTGTTTCAATAGAGTTCATATAGACTGTGGCTACTAATTTACTATTCTCAGGTTTTTCAGCATCAAATGTCAGTTTTGCATCAAAGTTGGTAAATTGCATGGTGTAGTTTGAAAGTCCAAGATGTGATACTGCTAGTGTTATACTGGCATGTGAATCATCAAGAACATACTTGCCACTTGGGAATATTTCTGCCTGCTTTTTGGGGCTGGGTAATACGATGGAAGTAAGGTGTGCCTGGCTGCATGCACTAAGCAGGCATAGACTGCTCAATATTAAAATACGAATCATTGACATAATTAGTTCAAAATAATTTTATATTAACAAACTACACCGATTTATGAAAGTGCTGTTGTTTATCAAAAGTATTAGATTATTACGCTTTTAACTGATACTGAGTTTGCTATTATTTATTTCTGCAATAATGTTATGTATGATTGTTTTTGATTTTTTAGTAATAGTATTTTGATGAGTACTTATCTTGCTACATATCATTTCTTTTTTGTCTGCTGATATGGTATGACTTTTACAATAATTTAAAAATAGTGATTTGCTTACTACTTCTATATGGGATTGGAATGCCCATATATGGCCATTGGCTGTGAATGCTTCTACATGGCCGTCTTTTGTATGACTATAAACCTCTTCATGCTCAGGCCATATAATATAATCTTGGTGGAAAAATAATGTCTTATATTCTTCTATATCTTGTAGAAAGTTACTAGTATTCATAACTTTTATACTATCTAAGCTAATACGAGTTTGTGGGTAGCTTGCAATTTTAGCTCCCAGTGTTTTTGCAATGTGCTGAGCTCCAAAACAAATAGCAATACAAGGTACTTTTGTACTGAGTATACTTTGAATTAGTTTTTGTTCTTTGCTTACCCAGCTATGTTGGTCTGGTGATAGTACTGACGCGTTAGATCCCATCATAAATATTAAATCGTACATATCTGCATACTGTGGGTACTCATGCTCACCTCTTACTATTATAGTTATAGAATTTGAGGTCTGTTTAAAAATGTCGCTAAATACATCAAGCCTCTCTTGTAGGCAATCTTGAATGATTAAAATTCTCATTTTTTATTTGGATATGCGTGGTTGATTAATATACCATTTGTTATGTGTTTTGTCACTATTTTGCTTTTTTCAGCTGGTTCTTACTGCTTGTATAATTAACAAGAGCAAAAATTTATTAAGTTCTTGCTCTTGTTGATATATGCAGTTATATACTGCTGTTTACTGCAAGCCTAGTTTCATTTGCTGCCTCTTCCTCAAGATATGCTTGTATTATTTTATCTCTTATTACTTCAGAGTTATTATGTATACTAGGTATTGGTTTTATATCTACATATCGTATTGCATGTGTTTCTCTTGATGTATCTAATAAATTGAAATAGCCTTGTTCATGTAATCCTCTTATCCATTGTTGATTTTGACTGGACATATCATTTGTTAGTGCAACATATATATGTTCTCTTTTGACTGGTGCTTTCTCATTACTAATAGCATAGCTAATACAGCTAATTGCGTCACCATGTAGTATAAGAATGTCATTATTCTCAGTATCCTGTATGAAATTTTGTAATACTGTACGCCAGCTAACTTCTGCTGTACTTGCCGTTCTAGCATTCTCATGAGCTATCTTGTAATTTGATATATTCTCAGCACTAATATTGAGTATTTCCCTAATATATGTAGTAGCCATATGGTGTAAGTTTGGTTCATTAAATAAGTTCAGCCACGTCTTTTTTACATGTTGACTTGTGATTATCTTAGCGTTTGTAAGCTCATTACCATATTTAATGTTAGTAAGTAATTGTATAATATTAGCCATGCTATCATTTGCAACTTTGTTGCTGTTATTTATCTTCTTAGTACATGATGTAAACAGAGATAATGTAGTTATTGCAGTCTCAGGTTGGTATGCCATCCATATTAGGCCTGAAATCACAGTCTGTCTATTTGTATTATGCTCAATGCTACTGTTGGTTTTTCTGGTTACACTGCATGGGCTTATATTTGTCTTTGGGTCAAATTGCGTGTCGTCAACGCTAATTTTTTCTGAGGATGTTGCTGTTTCATTATTAATATCGAACATATTTGGGTGTGGAAATGTTATGATTTTACCTCCTTTTGCTGATATTGCTGTTTTTAGTGATTCATCAACAATATATTCAGCAAGGTACCAATTTTTTATGGGTAATTTTTCCCAATTTTCAGGTAAAGTAATTCCAGCCCATGATATGCTGATATTATCACTGATTTGTACTCTATTAATAATCCTGGTTATTGCCTCTGATTCTAATAATAAATGCCAATGTTGATTACTTTGCTCTTTGGCTTGTCTGATCACTTTTAACAGTGCATCAGGTTTATTTATGTATGATCTTACTGTTACTTCACTACTTGTACTGATCACAAAGTTTTCTGTTAATGTCTGTGAACTTGTACTGAAAATGTTATTTGTATACTTTTTAATCATCATTGTTCTTATCATTTTTAATATATCACTTTCATTAGCTAATGTAGTAAAACTGATAATATTATGCTCCATAATTTAAGTTCTCCTGTAAAAAAAAAATTTTTTACCATATTTTTTTCTCATATTCAATATTTTCTATCGTATATATATATATAAAACATGATTTATCATAATATTATTCTATAACTAGTATAACTATATAAGGTTGAATGAATGCATGAAACTGATAAGACTATTACCAAGGAATTGGTTAACAACATGCCACAGTATACTGATTGGGGTTATGAGCTGAAGGATATTGTCGCTGATAAGCCTTTTCTTGCTTTAGATAAAGACTGTTTTCCTTCTCTTTTTACATTGATATATTATGGTAATAATGTTAATCAGATTAAGTCTCTTCTTGAGCAAGAACTTAATGATGATGAGCGTATTGTTCCTAAGGATACTCTTAAAAAAGCTATTAAAAAAGCTATTGATAATATCAGCAGGTTTTTAAATTACTCTTTGGAGCAAAAGTTTACGGATAAGTATACTTACGCTAAGGATTATATTGAGAATATTGACACATTAAGTGTATTTACTGATTTTAATTATGTAAATGCTACAGATGTAAGCCTACCAGTTGAAGATCTAGAGTTAGAGTCTGTCAGTTCACTTACTAGTGAGTCTCAATCATCTTCTATTGATGATACTCTTAATAGTTTTATCGCTAAGTTTCATTTACAGAATTATGTTGCAAATAATATTGATGCTGTAGCAAACAGTACGTGTACATTGCTCAAAGAACATTATAATTTACAAGCTGTTTTAGATACTAATAATAAACAAATGGATAGAGGATATGATGAATTTAATGCTGACTCAGCATCTAGCAGTACAACTACTAGTAAAAATAATCAAGAACAGCAAGAAAAGCTCTATCAAGCAATACAGAATGCAATCTATGAGAGGCCATCAAAGCTTAACAACCAACTACAAACCTTATATGATCAAAGAAGTAAACTTGTATCAGAGATTCAAGCAAGCGAAAATGAATTTGTAAGCTATAAGCAACAGCAAAAAAATATAATTGGTAAATTTGATGTTATGCTATCTGATATTGCTAATGAGATGGAACAGGTGCAAGCACAGCTTGGTGAATTAAGTGGCCTTGAGATAGTGTGTCAGCCGAATAATATATTTAATATAGAATATGCTAAAGTGGCAAGTTTAGCTGATGGTTATACATATAGTGAGCGTACAGATAATCAATTCTATGAGCTTAATTTACCGCTTAGAGATGGAATGCATATCGTATCAAGAGCTGATCAAGCAGATTTACTTAATGATAATTATAAGGGTTTTAGTTTTAATCCTAGTAAGACGCGGGCATTTACTACCCCCGATTCTAGCGCTAAGCAGCAGCTCGAGTGCTTATTGTTCAACCACGGTACTGATATCGTAAAATATAATCAAAGCAAAGAGTTGAAAAAAAAGGATGGGGCTGCACTTGCAAGCAATAGTCCAAATGCAAATTCTGATACTATACCTTCTAAACAATCTTTATATAAGCAGGCTGAAGAACTATATAACCAGATACCTAGTGCAGAAAGACATCAATTTTATGCGCTTAATTTACCAAAGGATAGTCGTCAGGCTCCTCAATTCCAGCATTTTGTAGAGCAAGTTACCAATTATAATTTATTTTTGAAGAGTGCTGCTTTTAATAAGATTCCAGAGCAAAGACAGATTTATCAAGGTGATTTAGATATCTTGCAGAATAATTATAAAGATCTTGAGAAACATCGACAACATGCACTTGCAGCCATAAAAATTAATAAAAAAAAGAATAATAATAATGTTTTTGTAAAACCTATAGTTGATAAAGAAAAACAACTTAGTGCTGTTAATGCGCAAATTGATCAATTATTACTATCTGAATCTAAAGCAATGCAAAACATTCAGCCACAAATAATTGACTATGTCGCAATGCGTGAGCCTATAAAGAATGACTTTGACGGAGTTGATATACGTCAGTGCATACAAAATTTACAGTTACATTTAGCATCTTTTACTACTGGCCCGCATGCAGGATTGGATACAATAATAAAAGGCAATTATCAAAGATTAGCACAGTGTCATATTGTTGATATATACAAAGATATGCTAAGCGCTGTTTTTGGTGCTGATGCTAAAAATAGTAAAGAAGTCAAAGAATTTATCTATAATACTATTCAATCTGATAATGCTCTAATGAGTATTAGAAGTGTTATAAAAGACTGTATTAGAGAAGAGTTGAGTAAATCAAGAGTTATCGACTTTGGTTTGGACTTAGGAGGGACAAGTAAAGTTGGTAAGCTTGCTGATAAGATTATTCTAGCACGTGATCCAGCTGCTGCATTAAGTAACCTTAAAGTTCTAATAAAAAATCAAGGCGGTAATTTAAATGCCGTAGTTAAGAGTTTTGAAAATTACAGTTATAATAATATGTATCAGGATACTAGTGCTAATAACTGGAAGCAGGTGCTACTTAAAAATCATCCATCAGGAACTAAGAATCAGGATGTACTTAATGCAAGTAGTAAGCTTATAGAAAAGGCAAAGATACGTGCAGAAAAAGCACAGCAACATGTAAAAAATGTGTCAAACAATATGCAAAGTTCTGATCTTGTGCAGAGAACTAGATCTACAAAACGTAATAAATAGTAATGATAATAATAATATCTATTATTTGATATATCACTTAATCACTTTATTTTCACTTTGATTTTTTATTATTATCTAACCATACTGTCTCTTTGTAAAAACTTTTTACCTAGTTGCATTAATCGTATTATCACAAAATTTAATCACTATACTTGTCTAGATGACTCCTATATCTTAGTTGATTATGCATATAATCGTGCTGCATTAGATATCTTGGCTGTTTTATTATGCTTACCTCATAAGATGCCACTCGTACTTGAGGAGCATATGAGATATGTATTTTATAGAGCCCGCAATAATATTAGAGCATTACAAACGGAAAAGAGCAAGATTATGGGTGCAGTGTGTCCACCTGCTGCTAAGCCACTTTGTGTAGAATCACTTGTTTTAGATGGTTATAAATGGCCTTTTGTTCCCCAGAACTATCTGTGTAAGCACCAACTAATTGGTGGCTTTTTAAGAAATAATGTATTTGTTGCTGATAGAGATTACCAAAGTAATGCTAATGTAATCGCATGGGCTAACAATATACTTAGAAAATATAGTGGCTGTACTTTATCTCTTAGTGCTAAACACGTTCTTTCTCATGGTATGCGCTCTACTATCTATCAGTATTTAAAAGTTACAGACATTAATAATTTAAACGCTGTCGCTAAAAGTGTTCATGGTAAATATCAGTTTGATGATGGGGCCAACCTCCATTGTTTTTTTAGTGCTAAGACTCATTCCAATAGTGTGCATATAAATACAATACAGCATATTAATGTCGATTCTTCAGATATATCTACTAATCTCTATGAGCCTTCTTAAGCTTGAGTAATTTGGCTAATAAGTTGTGTGGGATGTTAAGTATTAGCAATAGTATTAAAATATTACTTACCATTGCATTGTCTGTATTTTTACCTGTAAAAAATAGTAAATAGCTAATAATAGCTATGCCATAGCTTGCTAGAGTAAATGCTATGAGATAGGGTATACGGTTATATGTTAAGTGTTTTTTTAGAATAAGATAGTGATAGTGCCGAGGACTATGTAGTGTACAAAAGTATAGTGTGAAAAAACTTATTGGTCCTAATAGCTTACTCATAATTATTAGCATTAGACACTCGCTATATTGCGATTCACCTTGATAAAGCTTAATTGCAACTATCCATATATAAGCGAGAAAAGACATAGATGTTAGTATATATAGGTAAGGTGTAGCTTGTATGGAGGGGGCTATTTGTGATAACCAGTTTAGTGTTTCCAGTGGGTGGAATATATACATGCTTGATAATAGACCAGTTCCTACTAGTATACGTGTTATTGCTTGTTGTTCCCAGTCGGCACCAAAATGGTATGCTGAACTTAGTAAAAGTAGCCATAATACCCAGTAGCTTGCCCAGTACCAAGCAAGATAACATAGACCAATAATGCTAAGATATAAGCATATTACATATGTTATTGAGCGTGTTGAGTTTCGTTCGCAGGCAATTATAACAGCATCAAGTGCACCATGAGGTATTCCCACCGCTAATATTAGTACCAGGCAAAAATATAAAGGCTCTGGTATTGTTATACCCCATAAGCTTAGTATTACTATTATGCTGCTACTCAACCAGTAACCGCTGGTATGTTGTGGGATTACACTTAACATGATTGTGTAGACTTAGTCGCAAGGGTATACATAAAAGATCTTGGTGGCAAGCTAAGCATAACTCGTAGGCAATCGTATGTTGATGCTTTATCTGATAAAAATCGTACCAGAGTATCTGTCGGGCAATATTTTGCTAATGTTATGAAATATTCTGGGCATTGTGTCATATTGCTACGTAGAGTGTGTAAAAACAGTCTATCCATCCAGTTCACCAAGTTTTGCTTATTCTTTTTAACAGGTTGCTGGGTTAGCATACAAGCTGTACCCTCAGCCCATGCTTGAATACGTAAAAATCCATAGCCTGTTGCTTGTCTAAGCAGTCCTGCGCGTAGACCTCCATTAGTACTAGTTGATGCCCCTAAATAACCCATGGGTAGTATTCCATACTCATCTTTGTATACATTATCATATGTTATTCCAAGACGTTTGAGTTCACTATAGCACTCAGATTGCATCTGGGCTTTACTGTAGGCTTTAGTACTAAAACGTGTATGTTCAAATAGCATTTTATTATCATGCACTGGCAGTACATAATTAAATCGAAAACCAAAACTGTCTGTGCGCATATTGTGCATTAGTGTTATTTTATCTGCTGAGAAGTATGGCTGTTGGTCAATATACATACCATAAAATACTTGTGATAAGATACAAGAAGGTCTTGTTGGTGGCCTGGTATCAATAATATAAGCTGCTGTGTAGATATTATCTTCTGTATAAACAGTTCTACCTTTATCTACGTTTGTCACTGTTTGACCTAGCTTGATGGTTATATCAGGAGAGCTTGTAATAGATTTGAGCATGTAATTATAATAGCGTTCAGATGGTAGATAATAGTACCGCCATGTTTTACTTGTGTGTGTGATACTTTTATTGGTATTGTCATGATGATAAGACCAGCTATTCCAGCTTTTTTCGGCAAGTTTAGTCCAAGTTGACACTGTGTTTGCAAAAAAACACCAGGTTTTATCATGTGTATATGCTGTTCTTGCTTCTAATACCAGTACCTTTGGCGTATGTGCTTGCTTGCCTAGTGCATGTGCGAGTGCTAAACCTGAGCAGCCACCACCTAGGATTATAATATCATACATCGGCTAGTGCGTATTTAGAGCAACATGATTCTGGCGTATTGTCACAATCATATAAATGCATAGGGTTATGATAAAAACGCATAGTTGCGCCTAATGCTATCGATATTTTTTGGTGCCATGCTATGTAGGCTGCATGTCTAATATTATCAGGCTGTAAAGCTGATTTAATCGATTGATACAGCTTGCCAGCAATATATATCGCCAGTCGGTTTGACCTTGGAATATAGCTAAGACCATAATAGCCACTTTGATAGGATTTATCAGCTAGTTCAAGTAGTTTTATTATTGTAGTAGCAATATCAGTAGTTAGTTTGCTATTAGGATTAAGTATGTCTTGTGATGATACACTGCCGATATAATTTGTTGGTATATATACACGTCCTAATTGGGCGTCTTTATACACATCACGACAAATATTGGTAAGTTGCATTGCCACGCCTAAATCAACTGCATGTTTATATGCTTTAGGATCTTTAACTTCTAGAATATCACACATCATGATGCCTACTGTGCCAGCTACTTGATAACAATAACCTAGTAATTCTTCTAGTGTGTGGTAGGGGGTGAAGACTGCATCACTTTGTATACCTTGTATTAGCCCCAGTAATGCCTCTTTGTTAACGTAATTATCTTTACTGATAAAAACAGCCTTATTTTGTGAGGTTGTTTTGATATATGTTGATATTGTATCAAGTGCCTGTATTGGATTAGGATGTAGATGATGATCTACTATATCATCAAGTAAACGACATACTTGATAGAGATTGGATGCGTGTTTTGCAGTCGTTGATGATAGAAAAAAACTGGCAAAATAAAAACTTTTTGCGTGCTTTTTTAATGACATGTCATCACAATAATGACATTGTAAATACTCTAGTAGTGAAACATGTTGCTCACTTGTCTGTTGTTGGATACTAAGACCTATGTTAGGGCATATAATTATTCTAGCAATATTTTATCGTTGTTCCAATAACTTCATGACGACTTTTGCAGAACAGAGTACCCCTGGTATACCTGCGCCAGGATGCGTGCCTGCACCAACTAAATATAAATTTTGTATACCTTCTGCTTGGTTATGAAATCGAAACCAAGCAGATTGAAAAAATAATGGCGCCATAGAGAATGCTGCACCGTGTGGATTAAGGTAGTTTTCTTTGAAATACTCAGGTGTATGATAAAAAACATGATCGATATGTTTAGCTAAATTTGGCATGAGGCTTGTTTCAAGATGTGCTAGTATTTTCTTCTGTAGTTTCGGGCCTGCGATATCCCAATTAATAGCACTTTTATTATTAGGAACTGGTACCAATGCGTAAAAACTATCACAGCCTGTTGGGGCAAAACTCTCATCCGTGGCGCAAGGTCTATGTAGGTAGTATGAGAAATCATCGGCAAGAACATGATGAGAGAAAATATCTCGTAATAATCCTTCATAGCGTGGCCCCATTGCTATGGTGTGATGCGCTATATCATCATATCTACATTTAGTTCCAAAAAATAATACAAACAGACCCATGGATGGATATGTATGCTTACGTTTAATACGTGCACTCATATTAAGCTTTGTATCTAGCATACTTTTGTATAAATAGTACGGATCGGTATTTGCAATAACTATATCTGCTGCTAAGTAGGTTCCTTGATTGCAACTAACACCAACGACTGACTTCTGTTTTGTATGAATTCTTTCTATACATGTGTTAAGTAATATCTTTACGCCTTCTTCTTCAAGTAATCTATGTAATGCGTTTACTAGTGCTCCAGTGCCGCCTTTGGCAAAATGAATGCCACCTTTGCGTTCTAGATAATGTATAAGACTGTATATACTTGTTGTTGCTAGCGGGTTTCCGCCAACTAGTAGTGGCTGAATAGAGAATGCTTGCCTTAGCTTTGGGTGTTTTATATAGCTACAGACTAGCTGCCAAACTGTGTTAAAGCTTTGTAGACGTAGCATAGTAGGAATGAGTTTGAGCATATCCCACAAGCGATGGAAGGGTTTACAAGCAAGTTGTTCAAAGCCTACCTGATAAATTGCCTTAGACATTGCTAGTAGTTGTTGATAGCCTTTTGTATCTGCTGGAGAAATACGTGTTATCTCTGCTATAGTGGCTGCTTTATCTTGCATATAGTCAAAATGCTCACCATCTGCGTATATGTATCTATACCATAAACTCAGTGGTATAAAGTCAATATACTCTTTACGTGATTTACCAAATAAACTAAACAACTCATCAAACAACCAGGGTGCTGTGATTACAGTAGGGCCGGTATCATGTTTATAGCCACGATGCTGTATAACCTGCGCTTTGCCACCAAGGGCATTAAGTTTATCTATAATTGTTACTTCATAGCCTAACTTTCTTGCGCGCAGAGCTGCTGCAATGCCACCAAAACCACCACCAATTACTACAGCATGCTTATTATTTGACATAAGCTATCCAACTACTCTTTAACTGCATAACGCATTAATATTTCAAGGTTTACATATTTAAGTGTTAGTATGTGGGTTGCGTTAGGGTATATCATAGGCGCGCATCCTGCATTGTGTGCTTCAAGCCATCTATTAATACATAAACACCAGGCATCACCTGCCTTAAGGCCTGGAAATCCTATGTTAGGATGTGCACTAATTAAGTCATTACCTTGAGAAAGGCTATATTGTAAAAAACTGTCAGTTAGTTGTGCGCATACTAGATGACGTCCTATATCATGAGTGTTGCTATGACAATAGCCGTCTCGATAAAAGCCTGTAAGAGGATTGTAACAGCATGCTTCTAGTTTGCTGCCAAGGATATTTAAACTATTGCTCATCCATACACTTTAAACAACAAGTGTTTAATAGTAAACACCCAGATAAAATAGACTGTTCTCGATTATGGTGACCCATCATAACTAAACCGTATAGCTATCAGCCTAGGGCAACTTAGTAATAATGAACTTATAGCCATTGAAACCCATACCCCTGGCACATTAGGAAAAATAGCATAATCTGCTGCTAATGATCATCCAGCTGCACTGAATTCTATAATGTATACGGGTTAAAGAATGTGCCTGTTAAAGATTGTGATAAATAATCTTCTAAAAGTAATTAGTTATCTTTTGATATATTGGTATTCTAAAAGTTAAGAATGAAAACACCGGTGGCTTAATGCATCCTAAGCACTATCAAAGACTCTCTGATGCGCATAATGAAATCGTTGTACTTTTTCGTCACTTTATACTCAATCTACAGTATAGTCCATTAGCTAGCCTGAGTACATTCTGTAATGATGACGTTGATATAATATTGAAATATTTTGATTTTGACAAACTGTGTAAGTATAATAAAAGAAAATATGATGAGCCTGCTTATTATATCGAAAGCTGTAAATTAATTAAATATAGAGAGGAGTCAGTAATGAGAGCAAATTCACTTGATGAATTTTTGGGTAAAATGAGTAGTTCAATGTCTACTTTACAAGCTGAATGTCTAGGTTTTGTTACTCCTGAACGCTACTCTGAAGTATTACGTGGTATACCAGCAGAAGATTTAATACTGTATTATGGACTTAACGGTGACAATGATAATGCTGGCGCTGGTGGTATATTTACCCTTATTCCTAAGTTTGTACAGCAGGGTACATCTTATTATCATATTCTACTAGAACATATAATAGGCAGGAATCGTGAATATCTTAATAGAGTTATATCATATTTAGACTCATCTATAAGTGATGAATTTTATAATACAATACTTCATGAACTATTAGTTAATACAAAATTTGAGCATGTGGATATGCTGATGGAGTCGTGTAAAGCACTAGCTATACCACTAAAATGTATCTTGAAGACAGATAAGAATGGACTTACACCATTAGATATAGCTATTATGCTTGAGTTTACCCCCATAAATCTACAGCAACAATTACTAGACTTATACATTTCTCAAATGCTTATTAACGCTAATGACTCCCTAGCAAGTCCTAAGACTGCAACTGTTCATCTAACAAGGCTTATTAATTCTTTAATTAGCGCATATCAATACAAAAATCATTCGCTACTTAACTATGTAGAGAGTGCATACCCAGAACTTTATGCCACATTAGCAAGAGTGATAGATAAAAACAGAATAGTTCCCTTTTCAGCTAAAACTTATACAAATTGTCTAAAATCAGTGTGTATACTATCAACGCAATCGAGGTTTGTTAGCGGCGAATCTAGTTTGAATATACCTATTTACAAAAATGACAATATTGTAGACTTATTACATGTTTATGTGCTTAATAATAGATTATTTTTTAGGCTTAGCTCAACTAAAAATCAGTTTGATTTAGACATAATTTTGCAATCTTCCTTCAGTGAAACTCAAATAGAGACCTTGAATGCTAAAATCGCACCTTGGGACCCATTATGTAAGGCTGGGGCACAAACCTTACTAGCTACAAAAGCAAATCTTCGTAAATTATATTTGTTCCTCAATTCATTAAAAAGCACAATGATAAACAAAAAAGTTCATGAAAGGTTATCTCTTATATTGATGATTTTTAATAAATTTATTGATAAGTCATTTACCTCTGAAGAAATCAGTATGATTAAAGATTCAAATCAAGGATGTAAGCTTGAAGATATATCACTTCTCTCAGATTTCATGTCTAGAAAACCTTATGGATTTGATGCTGATAAAATCAGTGCTGAAAATTATTCAATCTTATCTGTAGCACAAAAAAGTCATTTAAAACCATCTAATCAATTTCTTAATGATAGTCAATTATTAAGCAAAGTACTTCCAAAGAACAGTGAGATTATTTTGCAAGGTATGCCAAATGTTGCTTACAATGGCTTACCTGCTGTTGTAGGGTCGTTAACATATACTGGTGATGTTAATATTAAGTTACATAGAAACTCAGCACCACTCGTTGTTGAATTAAATAACTGTAAGTTAATCGATAGAAGCTTAGTGAGTGCTATATCGACAGAAAATAGTGTTAATGTAATGAGTATATTCACATTACAATCATCCGTTCAGCTGATAGGTGTTAGTAATCTAAAATATAAAGATAGAGTAGCTACTGTAAGTGGTGAAGCAAATGAAAATGGACGGATAGCTGTAACACTTGAGGATGGTGAGTGTATACGGGTTAAAGAAAGTGCCTGCAGAAAATTGTGATAAATAAGCTGTAAAAATAATTAGGTATCCTTTGATCTAGTGGCATTCTGAAAGTTAAGTCTGAGAGTACTATTGGCATGGACTATATTATCTGAAAACTACGACATATCCCATAATGATCTAAAAGATACAGCCAATTCTTTGAGCGTATAAGAAATAGCTGATGCTGCTTTTTTATTACGCTTACTCAGAAGTGCAGTTTTGTTGTTATGCTCTGGTAAAGTGTTTCTGTATTTCTAAGGTCTTTGATTATCTTTATGCATGTGATGGCAGTATTTATACTTAGGTTTGTGAGAATGATGGTTATGCTATGATTTATTTTTTGCACCTAGAAATTAAAAAGTAGCACAACTGCATTGTATGTGTAGAGAAAATATCTTTATAAATACTTTGCTAAATAATTGATGAGTAGTGCAGCCCATAGTTAATTATGATATGTTACACAATCTCTTTAATCGCAGTATTATGCATAGATAAACTATGGTAAGTAATCAGAAAAAATTAGCCAAAGACGCTGAAACAGAAGAGGCAAATGCCAAGGATCTACTGTTATTGCTAGAAATGCAGTCTAGGTTGAGAGATATTAAGAATAATGCTCATTTAAGTTCAGATCTGATACTTGAGCTGGCCGACATAGCCAGTCAAATTACGTATATGGAAAAAAACGAGAATTGCGTGCGCAATAAATATGGCACTGTCAATAGAGCTAAACAATGCATAGAACTCGTTGGTGGCATTGCCTTTATGCAAATGGCATGGATGCGACATGTTGCTCCCCCTCTGCTAGGTGATCTTTCAGCCGAAGAAAAAACTAGTATGTATGCTGACTTTGCTATTATAAAACAAAAAATTGATGACGTGTGTTTGCATTTAACAAAAAATATATCTACTGAGATTGATATGACAGCTTGGCAAAGAGAAAATACGTTTCTAAATTGGATAGAGTTAAGATATTTAGATCGTTTGATTATAAAATTAAAAGAGGTATTACTTGATCCAAAACTATCTCATTATCCAGAACAATCTAACTTGAATTTTGGTTGTCGCGAAAACCGCTATTATTTTGGTACTGTTTTGACACGTGTAGGAGAGCTTTGTAATGATTTGCTATTTTTGTCTTGTTGTTGTAAAGATGTTGACTTTTATTTTTTTAAACGTCTGAGAAACAATATGATGCATGAACACAAAGCCATGCACACAGCAAGTATTGGTATGCAAGAATACTTATATGTCATTCAGGCATTATTGTGCAGAGGGCTATTACCAAAAGTAACTATAATCGGTGATGAATTAAGCAAAGCGAAGCTGATTGCATTTGGTATTGTTGGATATCATGCGCATATGACCGACCATATAAAAACCACAAATAACAGCTTAAATAAGTGGATAGAGTCTGAGAATTTAACACCGTTGTATATTCAAAAAACCTATGGTTTTAAAAAAGCGTCATGTGATGATATTACGTATACACAAAATAATGTTATATATCAATTAGGTAATGTTATTAAACAGTCCTTCACAACAGCTGATCTAAGAAAAAAAATTGAGGGTTTAATTAAGAAATTCACTAATAAGAATCAAAAAATAGATGAGAATATTAAAGCTATCAATAATCACGTTGATTGTTATGACCCAGGGGACAAACTAGGTTTAGCAACTAAAATAGGTATAGATACGGTATTCGATATTACCGAGCAAAAGCTTGATGCAATCCAGAAACGAATTGTTTTATTGCGTGGTACTTGCCAGCAAAACCGAATAAAAAGTGCGAATATACTAGAGCAGGCAAGGCTTATCTTACACAACTACCTATCTTTAATAAGAGATATAAATTTCCAACTCGATAAAATTAATATTTCAATAGAGTTAGATAATGCTGGATCAAATCTTGCACAGATAATAGAAGAACTGCGAATACCAGAAACAAAAGCATTCGAACCGAGGAATGAACTGGTTAACCTATTGCACTTAGCTTTAGAAGAAATCATGTACCAAGAATCAATAGTAGCAACATACTTAGGTGAATATAAAGAAAAGTATATGATAGTTATGTTTGGGCAATCAAAAATTGGACAATTTTTAATAGAAATAGATCGTAAAATAAGTTATTCAACAGAAAATCTCAGCGAGCAAGAGATTCAGATTGCTCAATTGATAAAACAAACGCCACTATTAAAGCATGAAATTGAAAAAACTATTAAATCTAGGAATAAAGGTATCGCACACGAGATATTTACTTTTGATGAACAAAAAATGTACAAAACAATTATCGATACATCAGGGAATATTAGAGTATGCATACAATCTATCATATATTTAACGAGTGTAGAAAAACCTTCTTCGCATTATATTGATAGGTACGATTTGGGGGAATTTATTACTAGATGCACTGATATGAGTATAGCTTATACTCACTTAGGGCAATGTGGCATGGCGATAGATTTACTTGATAATGCATTGGTAGAAATTAGGCATTATAGAAATAATCTAAAAAAATTAGGTGATTTTAATTATAACTACGTAGATAAATTTGAAATATTTCTAATAAACATCTTGATAATTTCAATACCAACAACATCTCCAAGGATGGATAGGGAGTCATTATACGTAAATCAGCTTGTCTCATTTTTAAACTCGGCCTATATTGACGATAGTCCTCAGTTCATCGCTCAGACCAAATACGTTATCGCTAAATGTTACATATACAATAAAGAGTATCAAGCTGGTATAGATTGGTTAAATAGGATATTACGTTATATCAACGGTATGAATGAAGAGATACAACGCAAAGAGTTTATGCAACTTTATCGTCATTATTCTTGGTTATTGATATCACTAGCGCATCGTTATTGTGAAAGAATAAACTTGGCAGAGGAAGCTCTGAGGAACGTAAACTATCATGAAATTAAATCGAGTCTGTTAGAATACGAATATATTTTTGCTGAATGTTGTTTGTTGCGATATCAAAAAAGATATGACGAATTGATAATAAAAAAATCTCTGCTACGAGAGCATTTAAAAAAATCAAGAGGAGACATTAAAAAGTATAGTGGTGCAATATTTTACATTATGCGATGTTATGAATGTGCGGTGGTTGATATCGATTGTTTTGGGATGCAGGCATCTATGCAATCTCATCATGTATGTCCAGATGAATTATATTATCTCTTGACAGAGATACTATGGTTAGATGATATTAGAAAAAACAATAATATCAGATTTGATATAGAAATAGAAAACGTGCAGAAATCGAGTTTGTATAAATTGAGTTTTCATACTGCTCTATATATCTTAAGTCTAATCTTCATATCTGGCAAAAGTGGGGCAATTAAAGAAAATGAATCGTGCATTCTGAAACTGGCACAAAAGTTGATTAGGCTTGTTCATGCATTTGGTATTTACCTACCAAAAATAGCATATAGCTACTTTAAGGCCATATGTAAAGAATATGACTTACAAGTGACGGCAGAGCAAAAGGTTGAATATTTTATAGACACCATTGCTATCATAGAAAATTACTCACCATCTATGAAAACATGGGATAATAATAAAAGTTACTCTAACGATGCTATGCCTAAAAAAACATATGTCATAGATATAGATATAATTGATAATAAATTAAATATTTCTGCCCAGCAGGTCGAGGCATCTTATTTAGATTTTCAGCCGATAACAAACCCAAGTAAAGGCGAGCAAATATTTTACTCTTTACTTATTAAGAATTGTATCATGAAAATAAGGAATATATTTAAAAAGGAATATACTAGTACTGAAGCTACACTTAGAACCTTTTCAATATTAACTAACATTGCACGATTCAGCCTTCAATCGCAAGGCATGTATACTTTTAAACGTTTAGAACGACTGGCTCTGGTAAGTCATCGTTTTGAAAAGCTTTTCTATCATATAGACCTTAGTGTCACTGATAGGAATACTGTTAATCTCATAGAAAAAAATTATGGTGAAATTTGTAGTAGAGACGAATTCAAACAGGAGCTGCGGTTTAAAATGGCTCCAAGGAATCTAAATAATGCTATACTAACTCGTTTAGGCTTAGTGAGAATTGCTGTTAAATATTCGTCGGCTTTAATCAGAAAAATACAGGGCTGCTTCGAGAACGTTACTGTGGAGCCGAAATATGTAACCCAAATAAGCCCTCAATCTGTAAAAGCTTGTGTCTTCCTGACTTGTAAACGATCACTACGTAAAGATGTAAAACAATCCATCCAAGAATTTAGACAGCCTAACTCTAGCGTTAAGGTAGAGCGACTAGGTCCCGCTATTTGATAGTTACGTAAGCATGTTATAGTGAATATGCAAATATTAATGACGCATTAACTCACATAGAAAGAGCTGTTCTGAATAAAGCAAGTGACTCTAATTATTTTTTTTTAATATATGCTGACTAATATCAATCTGCATGATCGTAACAGAATGTGCTTTATATACGTCATTACCAATGGTTTCCCAACCATAACGCTTATAGTAACGGGGTAAGTTTTGATCAAAAGTAAATAGGTTAAGCTTCTTATAACCCATGTTATTAGTGTAATCTAAAGCGGTGTTCATCAATAAATTACCCACACCTTGTCCCTGAGAGCTTTTACTGATGACAAAATCTGATAACCAGGGTGTGAGTTGTGAATTCAATCCATCTTTTTCACATAGGGTGAGCATACCGATTGGTTGACTGCCTTGTTTTGCAACTAGTGTGATGGGTAGGGTATCTTTAGATATATTATGAGATAAATCATGCGCAATTTTTGTAGTAGTTATACACGGTAGCCAATGACGACCTAAGACGTCGCACCAAATCTTAGCAAGAATAGGAATGCTGTCTAAACAGGTGTACAAAGGTTGAATGCTTATACCAATTTTACGATGCATAGTAAATCAAATAAAAAAACTATAGCATACCTCATCAGTATGCGCAGTTAGTTTATCAACTAATAGTGTATCATTAGGACTTTGTGTCATATGGTATAAAATACTTTGTACTAATTAATACGATCAGCATTTTTTTAGCGTCGTAATTTTTCATGATATATATGTTGATTATTAACATCGGTTTATATATCTTTTCTGAGTCCTGAAGAGGATTGTCGATAATAATAATAGTCTTTAAGTCAGTGAAATATGTGTTTATGTTTAACTATATAACATACATAGCATGGCTATTCGCATCATTAATATCTAGGAGTTATGTGATCTTCATTAATCTGTGTTGCTGCTAAACGAGAGGTTAGCTCCTCTTTTGTCACTACTGTATAATTAATTTGTAGTAGAAGAATAAATTCCCGTTTTTGCTCGCAGGGTATATCTTGGCAACAATAGTATCTAAGTGTATTAGCATATTTTTCTGACATGGGATGCGCTTGATGATTATTATTTTGCATAAATGCTTTTGAGTGATTAAAGCCTGCTTTAACATCATTTAAGCGTTTTATGTTTTCAATACCTAGCGAACTATTTGCAAGCGCATCTACTCTTGTTATTAGTAAGTCAATGAGTGCTGGACTGTATGCATTACAGTTATAACGATTGGTTAAACTCACTTGTATATCACGTTCTGTTGCCTCTAGATAGCGAATAACATTGCACATTTTTTTGGCATTGTTTGCATATTCAGGATCTATAAAATGTATACGTGTGCAAAGCATATTTAGCAGGGTTATCGTTGTTTTTTCTGCATATGTGCACTTGAAGAAATCAGGATCTTGTAATAGCCCATTAATATCACTTGCTACTTTTGTTGTAAGATGAGCGCCTGTCTGTTGTATTGTCACCATTCCTTCTCTTGCTAAGTTTTTGTGAAACTGTTCTACAAATAGGGATAATTTAGATCCAGGATTGTATTGATTAATCATGTCTTGTAGTAGGTGGTGGTTTGCAAAATGGATCTTTAATACTAAGCTCCTCAAGGTATCCCATTGTTCATTTAATATGAGCGATTCATAATTAGGGACAGCTTTGATTCGAGCTACACAATCTTGATCGTGCACATAATAGGGCTTCCAGATGCCTCTTTGATCAATCAAACGTAGTTTTTCTAATATATCCTCTTTGTCTTTGTACTTTAGCTCTAAATACATCCTAAGTGCGGTGTCTTGAACAAGTGTGCGTAGCTTGGTATGCATCAATAATATTGGATATAATTGTTGCGGACCGTTTTGCACAGCCTCTATAAGCAGATCTTTCATTGCGTCTTTGAAGTTATAATCGGCAAGTATTTTCAAGTCATGTTTCAAACTAAATGCCGGGCTCTCAAGCCATGTTGAATATAGTTTTAGCTCTCTTGCAGTAGGTGGGTATGCAGATGCAAAATTTACGCCTCTAAGATCACTTTCATCGCTTATATAACGAACGAAAATCTCGTTATTACTGTCTTCACTTGCCTCAACCCATAGCGTTGATATATCATTATCTTCTGCCGATCCTATGATTGCATTAGGATACTTACTATCTTGTGCTAGACTGCCAAAAGCAATACCAGCTTGACCAGCAGCAGCGTTACGATCATCCGCTATTTCTAGCCAACCAGCCGTGTTGTCAAGGCAACGCTCGTGCTGCTCGTAACTAAGTAATTTAAGCTGCGCTCCGTTGAAATTAATATTAACATCAGAGGCTCTAGTCTTGTTAGAGCAATAGTAGCCTAAGGATTCCCACTGCCCGTTAGGTTGTAGGGCTATACATGGCTTAATGCCTAAATGGCTATTTGGTATGGATGATTCGATGACTCGAAAACAATTGAGGTTATAATTGTTAATATTTTGCATAATCAATACTATAATTTATTCGTATACTAATAGTAACAATTAACGTATTATTGTCAATGATTAAATTGCTTATCATGATAGCTTTTTAAGTTATTGGTATTTTAATCTAGGCTATTTTTTATCATTGCAGAAACCTGATATCTACTCGTAAAATTACAAGAAGCTATCACTAACCATATTGCAGGTTATAAGTTTTTTTCATCGTTATAAACTATGCTCAGTTGTAAAATACCTATTGTTCATGTAGTTATCCTAAATTAGAGATTAGCTATTAATAATTTACATACTATTATGATAAAAAAATTTCATTATTACCACATGCTTAGAGATAATCAAACAAACGGTGGCGAGTAGGGCAAGCTGTTTTTAATATAACTACATGATTTTTTTTATTGTAATTGTTAATTTATTTGTTTTGTGTTAGCGTTATGATCATATTATCTTGATGTATTAATCTATAAGGTAGAACAGCATATGATGAAACAATTATACGATTAACAATGAGAAGTAATAAGCTATGCTCAAGTTATACAATTCACCCTTCGGCTATTTAATTTTATTAAACCAATTGGCAAGAATAGTTACTTTTATTTGTGCTATTACGAATACTATTAAACATGACTATAAAAATAAAAACACATATCCTTTTAGATTATATTATTTAATAGCATTATATGAGACAAGAGCAGCGTTTATTGTTTTAGAAGGCATGCTAATATCTGGTAATCAGCCATCTCTTGATATAGTAAACTATATGATGTTATCGCAAGGAATGTTCATAATATTAACACATTGTATATGGTGCCTTGGTAATGCTAGATTTTGGACTTTCAATATGAATTTACCCAGTAGTATTATAGGTATGCTTAAAAAGCTCTGTATAACAACCTGTATTAGTACGGCTCCCATAATAGTTAGTAATCGTTATTTTGGACTTTATACATTCTTAACTGCTCCCTATTATATGTTTACGGTGCCGCTATTAGTTGAAGAACATATCAGATATATACTTAATAGAAAGTACAACACTCTAAAAGCATTAAACTATGAAAGGAATAAGCTAAAAGATGCTGTCTGTCCTCCTGCGAACAAGCCAATTATCACTGAGTCGATAGTATCAGAGGGGTTTCAATGGCCATTTGTTCCACAACATTATTTGTGT
This sequence comes from uncultured Coxiella sp., assembly GCA_902538855.1. GTDB lineage: Bacteria > Pseudomonadota > Gammaproteobacteria > Comchoanobacterales > Comchoanobacteraceae > CACBGS01. Next base: position 8,000 of record CACBGS010000002.1, on the reverse strand, counting down.
AGAGCCGGTCTTAGAGGGGGCCTTTTAAATAAAGGTGTGTTTATTAGTTATGACTATACATTCTTTAGTGAAGCTAATTCTATAGCATCGGCTAACACTATACTAGAAAAATACAGTGGACACCCAATATCTTTTGATAATAAAGTCGTTCTCTCCCACGATTTGCGTTCATATATTTATGAGTTTTTAAAAGTTAAAGAAATCGCTAACTTGAATAGTGTTGCTAAAAGTATTCATGGTAAATTTCAAGATAGTAGCGCAACTAATTTACATCGTTTTTTTAGTGTCAAAAGTGAGATAAGTGCATTTATGTCAATAGTCTCAGAAGTTGATGCTAATCTAGAATCTGAAAACACAGATAATGCGCAGGTGAAAAAATGCAATTTTTATGGTGTCAGTAGCCCACTAGCTAAAGCATTGTGTGATTTATTAGATAAAGAGGGCGTAAGGAATATATACGACTTGTTACAATCAGGTGTTTCTGTGGATCAAAAGTTGTATAAGCATCCTGTAGATAAATTTCAACATAAATGTCCTGGATTACATAAAACGGTAATGTACGGTCTGAAAGCTAACATGCCAGAAGCTAGAAGTATCTATAATCAAGTTAATACTTGTTTTATTAAAAGTAAAAGAGATTTATCCGAAATCTCCAATACTTATTTATCAAATTTATAAATAAATATATAATACGAGATAGTAGGGGATAAAGAAATTTAGCATCTGGACTTTGACAACTGCTTTGCTTTAATGTTAGCTTTCTAAAACAGAGTATATTTTACTATGCATACGCAGACCTCATATCGAATTATATCTCTGCTTATTTTCTTAGGGGGCTTTAGTAATAATATATCTCCCATCATCGTGCATTGGCTGCAAGAAAAGTATTATCTAAGCATTCCGGAAGCAACACTGCTGCAGTTTTCCTATTTTATTGGCTACTTCTTTATGGGGCTACCGTCTGCGTATTTTGTCAGTGCTTTAGGGCATAGAAATACTATTATCGGAGCATGTATTCTGGCGGGATCTTCTGCTTTGTTAGGGTTATTACTTCCAGATAATATTGAATATTATTGCTACTTTCCTATTTTCTTCTTACTTTCTTGTGCAATTATTACTATAAGAGTGGCTGCGTTACCTTATCTAGCTACTCTAAAAGACGATATCGATTATCCAGCTAAAATGAGTTTTTTCCTTGCCTTTGATACTATAGGCGCAACTATAGCTCCTGCGGTAACATCTTTTATTGTGTTTGGATCTAATAGTTTTTTCCATACCCATCTTTTTTCTTCATCATCGATGGGCCTGCACAGTTTTTTTCTTTTTCTCTTTTTTGTTTATTTTATTGCTCTAAGCCTTGTTGTGTGTTTTATCAAAAACGATGCTTATACTAGTAAGGGTGACTTCTCTTTTAAAGATGCTATATCTGTTGCCTCACGTAATGATGTGTGGAAAGGATTTTTAAGTATTTTTTGTTTTGTGGGTATTGAGTTTTCTGTTGTACATTATTTGATACAGTATTTGCACGATGTACTACATTATAGTGATAAATTTACTGGTATATGCGTTAGTTTATATTGGTTGCAAATGCTTATTGGACGCATTGTAGTTAGTTACTTTCGTATCTATATTTCTACAAAGGTGCAATTATTGGCGCCAATTTATGCAGCCTTATCTTTGTGTTTACTTGTTGTTATCCTGCCACAATCATTAGTCTATTATCCTTTGTTGCTCTTAGGTCTATGTAATGCATCTCTCTATCCAAGCCTATATGGTATTTATACCCGTTCTGTAGCTCTTACACAACAACATTATGTTTCTTGTCTTTGTCTTATGGCAACCTGTGGCGGTGCTATTCTGCCTTACGTTCAGTCGTATTTATTTACGGAAGCTACTGCATTGCCTGCATTTTTACTTATAGTTCTCTCCTATACATATCTACTGGTTGCAAGTCACTTACATTTCATGAGCTTACCAGTACAACCAGTCAGATCTACTATAGAGTAGTATGGTATTTGCTAGTGCCTAGGGAGCAATATGGGTTGTCTTTATCACTTTCTATTTATCTATTTTAATAGCTCATTTAGCTGTGATTACTTATTCAGCGAGGTAAAAGGAGTACCTATAAGCGAAGGATGTCTGTAGTGCTAAGAGGGGTAACATTGATAACAATTTTCCTTGCATTCGGCTGGTGATACCCACGCAGTAATTTTATTATAGTTGATTTGCTTGCACCAATTTTTCCTGTAGGTGTGATTTTTTTACCTTGCGTTTGGATGTTGCCTGTATGGGTTGGGCTAAGGCTTGAGTGTACTGTTAAGCAGGTCCGGATTGCAAAGATTTACAGATCGCCCTTAGCGCATGGTGCTTGCCTGAGCCAGATGCTACGTGGAATAGGGTTATGTTGTTTTGGCTTAGGATTTTTCTGTAGTCAACCTTCGTTTTATCGATAGGATAGCTCTGTAAAGTGTTCATGTTATTTTCCAAATGTTGTTCTTGAAGTTTGGTATGGTCGCTAAACAGACCTGTTGTTTGGATATTTTCTTGAGGCTTCGCGCCACGATCTAGTAAGAATTGTATTATTGAGAGATGGCAGTGCTCGACCACCATAAGATAAAGCATATAGTTCAGCATAGACTGTTTGTTGGTAGGATTATTGAGTATAATATCTGCAACATCAAACTTATGTGATTGGAGTGCCAGGCGTAGATATTCAGTACGCTCAGCGAGAGGTAGTGTATCTTGTCTAAGATTTATCATGTTGGTTACAAACTCTTTGCTTCCTACTATCACGCCCCAGGAGGCAAGGTCACGTAACATGTTTTTTTCATTGTCGTTTTTCCTACTAATATCAGAGAAATCTGTGCTAACCCAAGAAGTGTCCCCGTTTTGTATTAGAGAGAGGAGTTTCTGTTGAGATATTATAGGGTTACTATTGCAGGCAATAAGATCTGATATTTCGTGGGGAAATGCATTTGCAAGGTTGGCACCATGTAGCAGTAGAAGCTTCACTATTTCCTCACGGCCTGGATTTGCAGTATTTAGCAGTGTCGCATGAATGGCTTCATCATCTACATGATTGAGTTGGATATCAGCGTTGGCAATTTGAAAGGCTTGGATTAGCATTCTTACTGTTTCTGTGTGGCCATTACATGAAGCGTTTGCCAGAGCGGTTCCACCACCAATATTTGCGTTATTAAGTGCTAGTGGGATATCAGCGTTGGCATTTAGCAAGGCTTGGATTAGCATTCTTACTATTTCTGTGCGGCCAAAGGCTGAGGCATAGATCAGCGCAGTGTTGTCATAATCATCCTTGCAGTTAATAGCAGCAACTATATCAGTTGGGGATAGTGCGGTGTTAGGATACAACGAAAGAGTATATTGTACAGCTCCGCTCCATCCTAGTATCGACTGAGTCATAAGAGCCGTCCTTCCATCTCTACTTCGTAAACTCATTAATTTATAATATTGCTGATTTATGCAATCACGCACTATATCCATTTTTTGAAAAATATAATCACACACTATATCGTGTTTTTGAAAAATAAATTTGAAGTAGATTTTCAAAGGGGGGAACACATTGTCAAAATAGTCATCCACACATTTTTTGCCTGCAGGTAAAACTTTATCAAGACTTCTCAGTATTATAATGATTAAATGTATATTATATATAATTTGTATTGTATTAAAAAAGTGATTCATATTTGCTATTTTTATATAATTATTTAATTGTGCATTATATCAAAATAATACGAAAAGTCAACTATATAGCTTTGAGGGTGTGCTGACAAATATTAAGATGATTTTTAGCTGTGGTGTTATGACTACATACAGAATAAAGCTAGTGAAAGTTTTTGTTGGCTAAGCTAAACCCTTACTACAAGCCTTAGCCTGTTAGATACAAGATATCATACAGAAACTATCTCATATTTTTTTAGATGCATTCAACGTAGCTAATGACGGTTTACCATACTTCTTTTTATTGCGGTAAGAACATTGAGTCTATTTTGATAATAAGCCATGCGAAGAAACATAGACAGTTGGGTTAATGTCACGCTACTTGAATAAAAGGAGCTTGTGCAATATGCATTAGGCCTCGGTGTAGTTACTAATGCGTCGATATTATCTGTAATGTAGTGAGAAGTGTAACCCCTAATGCTTTAACTTCACAAATTAACCCTATGTTAAAGTATTGATTATATATTTATATTTAACTTTTTGTGTGCGATTTTCGATATATCCACGATATAATTAATTTTTTTTAGGTGGACTACATGCTCGCACTCCCAACGATAACGAGAAGTGGTATCGAAGTAGATGCGTTTTTCGATCAAGCTTCATTGGCAACTACTCACGATGCCTTACTTAGGCTCTTAGCCACTAGATTTGTCGATTTTCCTGCAGTCACTGTGCCAACCATTGAATCTTTCCGAGTGAAGCTAGACTGTTTACACGATACACTGTACCTATTATTTGAAGGCAATAATGTGAGTAAGAGTGATAAGTACCAATTACTGAATGCCTACATACTTTTTCTTGTACATTTCAACCCCCCGTATAGACACGATGGTAGCAATAATTTTCCTGGTAAAGTTCATATTTTATGGATATGTCAATCACTATGTACTACCTATGCTATGAAAAAATATTTTAATGATGTTTTTACAACTTCTGAAGTTAAAATGCTACTAAAGTGTTTCTTAATGGATAAGCGTAATAAACTGGAGGCAGCTGCTACGAAATTTCGTGTAAAGAATACTGATTTACACGATTATCTTTATCAACTCGTTGTACAAGAGAGCATCATAGCAAGTTTTTCAAAGCTATCTAAAGAGGACATGCTAGAACTTATTAATAATCAGTTAAAGCGATATTTGGAAACTGGTTCAGTGGATGATGTTTTTGTGCAGAAACCGTTTTTGTATGATGCTGTTAAAGCCTCATTACTTCATTTAAATTCTGAAAAGTGTAATGTCCTCATGTTACAACTGCTAAAAGTTGCTGACGATATATCTATTGAAAGTATTAAATCAAGTCTCTTTTACCTGTATAGTTCTACATCTTTGCATTTTGTAAAGTCCTGTCATTTCAAAACCTGGCTTCACTGTCTCAATCGGCTGTATGTGCCATCTAATCTTAGTATTCAGGACTGCGATAAATCTGTGCGGTGTATCATTGCCACCTGTTATCAGGCCTATTATACCTTGTTGGATCATAATAAAGATGTATCGGTGACAAGTGCTGGCACTACTAAACTTTGTAATATCTCTGCTAGTAGTCACGCCTCGGCACACAGTACAGGTTTTGCGCACTATATCTTAAATGCTGTATCGCTGTGTAGTACATTTAGCAGTGATATTTATAGCACGATTGGTAGTTATATGACTTTATCTGATACCTTGAAGCTGTGTGTGGCTACTTGTAAGCACAATCCTGCTGATTTGGGTGCTGCGGCTGCTCTTTGTCAGCTCCGTAAACGCGACCGGTTCTATGCCTTTGATGACAATGATGAGAATCTTAAAAAAACGGATGTAAATATACGTTATACATCATCTCATAAACGACGCCTGACTTTCCTCTAGATGCTAATCTTGAACAAAGTCTATGTAATGCTTACTATATTCATTTTTCTAACAACGATAACGAATTTTCGTTGAGCTGTGATAAGTAGTAGGGGACAATCAGGAATACTTTCACAAAGTCTCCACAAGTCAATACTGACCAGTCATTTACCGCATCCAACGCCGAGGAGATAAAGACGAATACGTGTACTGGTGGTGGCGTTGTGCAAACACAGCAAGAAAACCTTGTTAATACTAAATTGGATGATGACGCGGGTGACTACTCCATCTTTGGCGTTACGCGTATGAAACTGTCACTAAATCTCAATAGGTGAATTACGTACAACTAACTTTTGATAATTTAAAACAACACAATCTTAACACCGAACAGCTTAACCAAAGGTCTATTAAAAAAACTAAGTATTACGCAAATATAGCTAATAATGATAGCCAAAGCATCATATTAGCATCATCGGATGGTTATGTAACAAACCCACCGGTACCAGGAAAATAAACAGTTAAAAAGTACAGCATAGCTCTGTAAAAACTATCAATAATCTTGACAAGCATAGCAATCTAAAATAAGGTGAATGTTAGATATTTACTGATAATACCATGAAAATAACAGTTCCTGAAACAATACCCCATTTAACAAGCGAAGTATTAGATATAATAGTAAATAATAAAGAAATAACCCGTGAAGATCTTGATGAAATACACATCCCCGGAAGTGTGAAGAAAATTGGTGAACTTGCATTTGAGGATTGTCATAACCTCAAGCGCGTGACACTAGAGGAAGGTCTGCAGAGCATAGGTAATTATGCATTTATACGTACTGCTATAGAAGCAATCATCATCCCCGGAAGTGTGAAGTCAATTGGTGATACTACATTTAAATGGTGTCGAAAGCTCAAGCGCGTGAGGCTAGAGGAAGGCGTTGAGTATATAGGTCATCATGTATTTGCAAATACTGCTATAGAAGCAATCACCATCCCTGGAAGCGTGAAGACAATTGGTAATTATGCATTTGATGAGTGTAAAAACCTCAAGCATGTGACGTTAGAGGAGGGTCTGCAGAGCATAGGTAAAGCTGCATTCACAGAAACAGCTATAGAAGCAATCACCATTCCCAGAAGCATTAAGACAATTGGTGAAAATGCGCTTAAATGCTGTCTTCGATTAGAAGTAGTCATACTGCCAGTAGCACATGCAAAACGTGGAAGCTACTCGGAAACGCTTGGTGTAATGTCGAAGGTGCATGTTATTGTTAGCGATGATTTAAACCAAACAGTGCAAGAAACGCTTAATACGTACAATAGCGAGATAACAGCAAAAGAGAATAGATTAACGCTTCAGAACATGTCACAATATAGCACACAACAGCTATACACTATTTGGCATTTATTGACTAACAAGCAGACGATAACTAATGAACAAGAATGCTTGATGGTCAAACGTGTACTAAGCATGAGTTGTGATGATGCGCTCAATATCGCAAAGCAATTTCCAAGCATCATGAATTTTAGCTTACAGTTGAAAAATAGCCAAAAAAATGAGGAATCATTACGATCAAAGATGGGAAATGTCCTAGGAAGAAATAAGCAAGTACTAGATGTCTGCTGGGGATTGATTAACGATTTACACATAAAGCATGCATCGCTGGCTTGGATATCGCCGTTTTTAACGTTGAAAGAGGTAGCACGTGTCATCTTAACAATGCTGTCATGCAAACATGGACAGGCGCAAATCATCAATAGCCGGGACGGGCAAATGGTAGCTGCTATAAGTATCGGTGTCGGTGATATAAACGCAAGCATGGATCAGGAAACAGAATCTGCATCAAACAACTTAGTCACTAGCATGGGTGGTGGCGGCGTTGTACAAACAGAGCAAGAAAACCTTGATAATACCAAATTGGATGAAGCTGCTATCGTGGATGGCAAAGGGCTTCTGTGCTAAAACTTAGGTTTTGTTGTTGCAGTTATAATCTTAAGATGTAGGTCTTGTTCATATAAAGACTAGCGCTAGAGTGGAGTATTTTGGACTGTAATGATATGGCTGCCATACTAGTTCCGGTAAATGTTATTACCGGAACTATCGTATATAGTAAAAAAACAATGTGTTATAACCCCAGCCAAATAAAACCCAGCCATGCTATGTCTACGTGCCCTTCCTTTTAACTACGATCCATTCATCATCATGGGATTTCTCTTCTTCATATCCTAAAAACCGATCTGTATACACTTGCTGTGCGCTGCTTGTGGTTGGATGCCATTCTTTTGCACTAGCATTTAAAACACTTAGACTAGATACTGACTTGCTCAAGCACCAAAATTTATTATCACTAATACTGGAAGGATCTCTAAAAAAACTGTGTCTTGACATACTACTTTCATCGGCTGTCTTTTCTCGTGCCGTTGATAGACACGCATTCAACAA
>CACBGS010000001.1:50000-97369 GCA_902538855.1 uncultured Coxiella sp. | reverse complement strand
GCTATATCCAAAAACAAGCCTACTTAAGCCTAGGCCATAGCTTCTATTTACCCAATCTTGCAATACAACCCACTATTGCATGGACAGAGAATCGCAGTGTTAGCAATCAACTATTTAGCCTGGGAACACAATTATACTGGCAAGTATCTGCACAACTTGCCTATCAATTACACAGCTATTTTCAAGAACAATACCAACCTGAAATACTACATCAGCAACTACAATACAAAAACAAAGACCTCAGTATTAATACAACCTGGCATTTACACAATGATAAAAACAAACGCTACATACAACTTCTAATCAAAAATAGCAAACCTATAGCATTTGCAAATATACAAATCACTCCAAGCTTCGCGGTAAGCAAACAAGCTAACCGCCCTACACAAACCATGCTCAAACTCATAGTACAACCTAAACAAACACAGCCCATAGCAACATTAAATATAGTAGCCTCTAATCGCAATCAAAGCGCTGGCTTAAAGTGGACACTATCAGACAACAGCTACTTGAAAACCAGCTATAAACGTCAAGCTAAAAAGCAAGATTGGCTAAATATACAACTACAACAACAACTGCCTATAGGTTATTATAATGCTAAATTAGCTAACACCTTAACAACGCCACATAAAACTACCTATCTACTCCATCTAAAATCAGGCCTTTCTATAAACAAAGACTTTATCATATGGCATAATATAAACTCACCATGGCAACCAAAACATATATTTTTCACCGCCTCAGAGCCTGAGCAATGGTTATGGTGGGGCACAAAAGAACAATTAGCCCAGCAAGGCTGTCAGATAAAAAATGTACAAGCCTACAAGAACCATATACACAATAAGGCAGCATTCATACTTTATCCAGGCAACATCCAACCCCACTACACAAAGAATACAATCTAGTATAAAGATGCAAGATATGTTATAATAAACCATTGTTTATTAGTAGCAAAAATGGAAGACGAACATACAATACGCAAGCTTTGGGAAGCAGAAATAAGCGACACCATTCCCTTAGAACAAGCCAACAAAGCTGCTTATACAAAAAAAACAAAAACCAAAGTATCAGACTATACCATTATCGATTATTGCTACGATGCACCAGTTATCCCAGGGGATGAAATTATCCACTACCAGCAAGAGAACACATGCCCCAAAATCTATCAACAATTAGCCAGCGGAAAACTAGCCATTATCAAAGCCTACGACTTCCATGGTTACACCACAGCTTCAGCGCATGAGAAACTATCTGATATTCTGCAATATAGCGACACCAATAACCATAGATGTCTACTCATGGTGCATGGGAAAGGCCATCTAGAGCAAAAATCCATTTTAAAAGGCTATTTATATAGATTTTTACGCTTACATCCAAAATGCCGCGCCTACCACTCTGCGCAACCTAAACATGGTGGCACCGGTAGTATCTACGTACTTATTTAACAGCAAGAGCCAAGATACTTGCAGCACCCTAAGACATTGGTTACACTATACTAACCTCAATGGCAAATATAAATTATGACGACACATGTGCTAATTATTGGCTTCGGCTACCTTGGTAATATCCTAGCTAAACTACTACTCAAACATGAACATATGGTTAGTGCAATAAAAAGAAGTCCTTTAAGCGATCAGAACAATATTAATTTTACCTTTAAAGATATACTTGCCACCACAATTGATGATCTTACCGATGCCAACTACGTAGTATACTGCGCAGCCCCAACCAGCCATAACAGCATAGATTATCAACACATCTACCACGATGGCGTCAACCATATCCTAAATCATCTAGAAAAAAAAGAGACACCACCATCGCGATTTATCTACGTCTCATCAACATCAGTATACGGTTATACCGATGGTCGCTGGGTCGACGAAGACAGCCCAGTCAAACCTAAAAGCAAAAATGCAGAAATCCTACTTGCTGCAGAACAAAGGGTTAAACAAAGTACTTTAGATACTGTCATCATAAGATTCAGCGGTATTTATGGACCCCATCGCATGCCACTAGTAGATGCTGTCCGCCAGAAAAAAGCACATATATGTTATGATACCCGCTATTCCAATCGCATTCATGTAATTGACTGTGCTCGCATGATATACCACATTATGCACTTACAAGAACATCAAGGACTATATATAGGCAGCGACAGTGAACCTACAGCAATTAATACCATTGTGTCCTGGCTGAGCACACATATGGGCATTAAATTACCTGAGGCCAGACATAAAAACAGTCCTGAAGATATTACTCATAGTAGCAATAAAAGACTAAGTAACGCACGTATATTACATAGCGGCTTTCGTTTTGAGTTCAACAACTTCCACCAAGGCTTCCAACATATACTCTTTGACCAAGAACATCCAAAAAAATAATTATAAGCCACTAAGTATCAGAGACATTATCATCTGCAAGCAAGCTAGCAAGTTCTTGCTCGCCCCATATTTCAAGTCCTAGCGCCTGTGCCTTAGCATGCTTGCTGCCAGGTTTATCACCCACAATAACTGCTCGTACTTTTTTACTCACCGAGGCAGTAAACACAGCACCTCTTTGCATCAACTGCTGCTGTATCTGCTCTCTTGGCACATTAAAGCTACCAGTGATAACAAAAACCATACCCTTAAGATCTTGCGGCACTGAAGCTTGCTCTATAAGCTGAATATCAACACCAGCTTGCTTAAGCCTAGCTATAAAAGCCTGCTGCTTAGGATTATGAAAATAAGTATACACCGCCTTAGCAACAATTGGCCCTACATCATCTACCTGCTCTAAATCATCCATACTAGCATGCATCAGCGTATCTAGATCAGAAAAATAAGCAGCAAGTGACCTTGCTGTTTGCAAGCCAACTTCTTGAATACCCAAGGCATATAAAAACCTATCAAGACGAATAACCCTAGCATTAGCAATACTTGTTATCATATTATCTGCTGACTTACTGCCCATTCTAGGTAACTGTAATAATTGCTCTTGCGTTAATGCAAATAAATCGGCAGCATCTTTTATATAATGCTGTTTGACCAAAATAGCAATCCAACGCTCCCCTATCCCATCCATAGCAAAAGCTTGTCGACTGACAAAATGCACTATGCGATAAATAATCTGATCAGCACATCCATCTACATTAGGACAACGCCAAGCAACTTGATCCTCAACTTGCACCAGCACAGTTGCACAACATGGACATAATTTAGGCGGGACATACACCTTGGAACTAGCAACACGCTTATTCATCTGCACCGATACTAATTCAGGAATAACATCTCCTGCACGACGTATTAACACAGTATCACCAACCCGCACATCCTTACGCTGTAATTCCTGAAAATTATGGAGACTAATATTTTGCACTACCACACCAGCAACCTGTACTGGCTTAACCTCACAAACAGGTGTAATAACACCAGTTCTACCAACTTGATTGGTAATTGCAAGCACAGTGGTACTAGCCAACTCAGCGGGTAATTTATACGCACAAGCCCAACGTGGTGCTTTTGCAGTCATTCCCATTTGTTCCTGCTGCGCAATAGCATTCACTTTAATTACTACACCATCAATACTATAATCTAATAGCATACGTTGTGATAAGATATCCTCTATATAAGCCTGGATTTGCTCAGGTGTCGATAACAGCTTAACAAGGCTATTAGTTGGCAAGCCCCAGCGTAAGCCTTGCTGCAACCTTTGATAATGCTCAGCTGCCAAGCCATCTTCAGCATCTAACCAATAGCTATAAAAGCTCAAAGGCCGTGTACTTGTAATCTTACTATCATGCTGCCTAACGCTACCAGCAGCAGCATTTCTTGGATTAGCAAAGCTCTTCTTCCCTGCCTGCTGCATTGCTATATTCAGTGCCTCAAAAGCCTTATGACGCATAAAAATCTCACCACGAACATACAAAGAAGCTGGATAATCATCACCATATAGTTGTAATGGCACAGATGCAATTGTTCTAACATTCTCAGTGATATCCTCACCCTGCTGCCCATCACCACGAGTTAGTGCTTGATGAAAAACACCATTTTTATAATGTATCTGTATGGCTAGACCATCAAGTTTAGGCTCACATACCAAAGCATAATCATTAACCAATAGCTGGTCACAGCGTTGCATAAACTGACCTAATTCTACCGCATTAAAAACCTTATCTAAAGACAGCATAGCTTTATGGTGCGTAACGGTGTTAAAACCTGAAGCAACACCTCCAGCACAACGCCAAGTTGGAGAATATGCCAACCTATACTGAGGATACTCCGCTTCAAGCTTTTGTAAACTCTCCAATAAATCATCGTATTCCTCATCAGCTATTATAGGCTCATCCAACACATGATAAGCATAATCATAACGACGAATATCTGCTACCAAGCGATATATTCTATCTGCTACTGTATCACTCATAATTTATTGTTCCCGAGCCTTATCCTTTTTTTGCAACAAAGCTTTTTGCACCACAAATCTAGGCTGTTCTAGAGTACCACCGTCAACACTAACGGCAAGCAATGCATCAAAAATCATTTTCTTAGGCTGCTTTGTATACACTGCCAACATCACCGGCACTCTAATAACCCACACAGTAAGATCTTGCCATTGCTCAGTATGCAATAATACTGGCATATCAAGCAATACTGCATGACTATCAACATGCTGATTAAGCACTTCTGCAAGTGGCGAATCAGCATCAGTAAACAATGCTTTGTGCATAATAGGCCACGCTGAGGCTGAATAATATCCAGCAACCATACTCTGCTCCCGCACAACATGACGACCACTGTAAGAAAGTGTATCTCTCAGCACTTTTGCTGACCAATCGAATACTAAAGATGCTGGAAAAGACAAACGTGCAACCAACTTATCCCCTTGTTTTGCAGGCTGAACCTCTGGCACAACATTACTTTGTTTTTTTACTGGCGCAGGTTCAGGAGCCACATCACCAAGCCCTGCTTTACCCATAACCATTTTTTGTTGCGGAATTTCATTATCAAGAATATCAGTGATGTCAGCGCGACTTACGCCTGCCAACAACAACGACAATAATATAAAATTAGCTGACAGCCTCAGGAACATCTGCTACAGCACTGTTAGCAACTTCATTACGCCAATGCTGCATAACTTTAGAAGTTAGAGGATTCTTGTTTTCATCTAATAGTATGCCATCTAGATCAGCCACTAATCGATGTGCTGTATCCAGCATACACAGAAATGCTTCCTGAACTAAGTCGACTTGTGCGCAATCCATAATAAGCACCAATCCTGGGCAAGACATCATACCTGGATCATCTAGATCAAAAACACCAGGATGTCGCATAGAAGCCACATGAAACCAAAGCTTACCTTGGCCATCCTGTTCTGAAAAACGTTGAAAATGATTATTCTCAGAGGCATGCAGATGATTTTGCGCAAATGCCTGTACCAATGGATAACCTTTAAATGGCTGGTCCTGGCTTTTAGCAATCACATGTAAAATAATAACACCTGTTAACGGCCTATGTACTGCTTCAGCCACTACAGCTTCAGGCTGGTCTTCCGCCTGCATAAAATCAGCATCCTGCTCAGTAGAGTCACTTTCTGGCACTGTAGAGGCGTCATGATCTTGCTTAATAGATGCTTTCACATCAGCCACCCGTGAAGCACTGACCGATTGCCCCGTATTTTTAGATTTCCCCATCATACCAGCTATTAAAAAGAGCAAACCAACGCCACTGATAAGGGCAACCATCCCCGAGTACTGCTCAAGCGAAGTAGAAACTATATCCATTGTATCCATAATTACACAAGATTTTAGATATATACATATTGACAAAAATGTAGCAGATTTGCAAGCGACCTAAACCATATCAGAAATAAAACAAGAAAAACAATATATTAAATTAAAGTTAAGCTAGCTACCACTATTTTTTGCAGCTTCAAGCTCTACAATCTTAGCATCTTTTGCTGCAAGTTTTTCTTCTAGCTGCTCAATACTTGTGGTTAACTTCTTAGATTCAGTATTGCTTGCATCAAGCTCTGTTTGCAACTGCTGCTTTTCCTGTTTTAGTGTGGCAATATCCTTATCACGCTGTGCTAGAGATTCTGTTAACGACACCTGTTGCTGTTGTTTATCAGCAATATCTTGCTCATGTTTGGTAATGGTAGCAACATGTTCCTCTATAGTTTTTTCCTGGACAGTAACTTTCTCAATAGCCTGTGCAAGGTCAGTAGTAAGCTCAGTAATTTTCGCTTCACATTCGTCTATCTTAGCTTGCTTTTGAGTAAGTGTATCTTCTAATTTAGCAATATTAGCATTTGCCTCTTCCAAATTTGTCTGTAATGTATCTATAGTCTGTTTAAGCTGCTCTACTTCAGCTTTAAGATTCGCAATAATAACTTCTAAACCAACCAAATTAAGCTGATAATCATGCTTATAAATAGACTCAATTAATTGTATACGCAAATCTAAATTAGCGGCAGCAAACTTACCAAAAAACCATATTATGTAGTACCTAAGCTTTCTAAAACTAGTAAGTAATGCTTCAGATTGCGATTTCTCTTCGAAAGATTGATTATAAAATTCAGTCAATTTCTCTTGTAACTGGGTAATTTCAGTTTGCATCTCATCTGCTTTATCAGCATTATCCTGTTTAGCAAAATCCATAAAAAAAGCTAAATAAGCATGCAAACACTCAATAAACTTAGCATTTTCTTGTTGCTCGCTAGCTTCTAAGAGACTTCGTATCTCTACCCACTTTTGCTCAAGCTGATCAATCTGGTCTTGGGTTAATGCTTGCATACCGGTACGCCTTAATTTAAAACTTAATCACTGATAAGAAATGATAAAAAATCTTTCAGAACTAACGTTACCTATAGTACACAAAAAGATAGTTTGCACAAAAAACATGGTTTCTATAGTAAAAAAGTATTTATCTTCTAGTTTAAATCGGTATGGTTATTCTGTATTTCAGCTGCCATAGCTTTTGCTTTGTGAAAGTCTTTTGTTAATTGTACAAAGTATTCATCAATAGCCTCTATATTCGTACTAAGCATATATTTATATTCATCACCTGAACAATCAACAGCCTTATCAAAAATATAGGTACACTTAGACCATATCTTCTGCAAACCACATTTAAGTCTATTAAGTACTCCTAACATAGGATTTGCATAACCAGCATTTTTATCTAAGAGTATTAAATCAATTATTTTATCATGATCTTCCATAAGACTATTGTATAGATGGCTAAGCTTATCCTGCTTAATATTAAGAGAAATCGCTTTATCTTGATATACTTCACTAATCGCTTGCGCAAAGCAACTACACTTAATCTCATAAGCTAAGAGTAAATGCAAAGCACTTGAACCACCAGTAACTGACACATTGATACCTATATAATCACAATAAAAAAAGTATAGTACAACATCTATTAACTAACATAAAAAAAGACCACTGTACATGAACACAATGGTCTTCTTTGATTGGAAAGCATAGTATTTACCGACCTAAACCTTTTGACTTTTTTGAACCATCATGAATTTCTAACAAGCCACTAAGTTTATCAGATGTACAATAGTATATTGTATCACCACCTTTTGCCTTAACTAAATGTTTGCTTATCACTCCTTTATCATTTCTTAATTTTTCGTTATTATATTTAGAAATAACTCTCTGCGTTAATGCTTTATCTATGACAGATTTAGAGTACTCAGACACATAGGGAGTAGGTGTTGTACTTTTTGTATTGACTGCAGCAGCTTTCACTTGACTCACAGGACCAGCAGATTTTAACACCTTTCTGGCTTTATTCCCCCTATAAACTGCTTGAATCTTTGTGGCGGCTTTGAAAGCATTTAATTCTTGTGTTGCAAGTGCAGCATAAGTTTTATCAAGTACATTAGGCAAAACCTTTGCAAGCTGGTCAGGACTACAACTTGCAAGATAACTAGGGAGCTTATCTTGATTTATAGCGATATCAGTACCAGCAATTTTGTTAAAACCATCATGATTTAGCTTGGAGGTTACTTTTGATATTGCCTCAATCTCCCTAAATAACGCAACAACTGAAGCTGATACCTTCTGTTCATCTCTGATACCTTTTTTTTCATGTAGGTCCAACACAATTTCGATCAGCAGTTGTTTCGTTAAGATAGTATATTCTTGCATATCTGCTGGATTAATATTATTAAATGCAGCAAGATTATAATGGCTTAAAGCATCCAATCCATTTTCATTCAAAAGACCCACACTTGTCTGCAGCCGATTAAAAGCGTCACCTAACATCTTATTGATTCGTTGTTTATCAATATCAGCAAATGTTGATCCGCCAGTTGAACTAATTTCTGCACCAGAAGCAATAACATTCACAGATGGATTTATAACACTTTTTAGTACGCTATTATTATGTTGCGCTGATGCGGATACGGCTTCTATTTCACCTTGTATTTTTTGTAAACATTTATCACTGAGTTCTTTGTAGCCTATTGACAATTTTTCAAACCTTTTAGCCTCTACAAGAGAACTTTTATGATACCAACTTTCAAAAATAGACCAAAAATCTTTCACCAAAATCCTTATGGTTTCCAAAACAGGTAAGAGAAGTTTAGGAGTATATACGGCTTCTTTATCTATTTCTTTCATGCTCTTATTGTAGTTTTTATATATTTTTTCAAGTATTTTTTTATTATCTTTTTGTAAATTATCATATTTTTTCTGTAGCTCATCTCGCTTTTCACCTAACGCTGCAAGATCAGTTATTTGCGCTGAATATAATTCTCCAATAGAATCAGTAAATTCTTTTAAATTCTTGAGAAATTCTTTTAAATCATCTTCAACTGTGGGTTTGCTTCGCTTCATAATAATACCTTTATAAATTTATCTTACTGTAGTTATAGTACAATATGTTATTTTTTGCATAAAAAAAGACCACTGTGCATGAACACAATGGTCTTCTTTGATTGGAAAGTATACTATTTATTTTTTTCTCCTATTTACTTTTTTTGCCCCATCATTTATTAACATAAATTGATCATATTTATCAACATGTAGATAGTATTTTTCATCACGACTTTGTGCCTTGACTAAAAATCCTGGTGCACCTCCATCTTTTCTTGTTAATTTTTGGTCCTTATATACAGAAATAACACCCTGCTTTAATGCTTTAGCTATGACAGAATCAGCATAAGATTGAACATTAGACTTTCTAGTTGACAACTGTCTTCTTCCAGCTGTCACAGCTGTCGCTCTAGTTTCCGCTAACATAGACCCTGTTTTTGCAACTGTAGATGTTTTAGCTGGAGCTGATATTTGTGCAGACTCATTTTTGAGCAATAAAGCTGATGTCACATCATTACTATAAATAGCTTCACAAAGACTTCTGATCTGCGGTGCAAAATCTGGAACAACTTTCATTAGCACGTCGTAGTCACTTTTAAAAGCTTCTCTAACATCATCTGGCGACATTCCATCAATTTTCCCACCACTACTAGCAGCAATTTTCATAATTTCTGCATCTTTTATAGTTCTATCGTGCCCCAACATATACAGACCGTATATACTGGTTAACTGACTTGCATTAAGAGTTATTTCATTACCGCCTGCTTGGAAGACACAACACATACCATCTTGACCAAAAACACGTTCTGTAATTTGCTGCTCAAGTTGATCTCTTGCAATTCTTAACATTTGCATCATTTGACTTACTCTTTCTTTTAAATTCAGACCAATCGGATGATCCCATGCATTTTGAACAGCACGGGCTGTATTTGTTACCATACCTTCAATAACTATAGGAGCAAAGTTAGTTAACTGGAAATGATTAACTGCTTTATTTCTCTTATATTCTTCACTAGTTTTTGCAAACTTTTCCTTATCACTACCCAGAAATTTCTCTATTTTATCTAAAGAGTTAAATTCCCTGAAAGGCTGCGCACGCAGTGACCTTACAAACTTAGCAGCATTTTTAGTAATTATCGTAGCTGCGTGCTGTCGTTTCTGTTCATGCTCATATAAAGGATTAGTAACTTCGGTTTCAAGTTTTGCCGCCTGTTCTTCTGAAACTCTCAAACCAAACAAAGTACTTAGGCTTGAACGCAAAGAGTTGATAGCATACGCAATAAATCTACAGCATCGTGCTATCATCTTTTCAATACACTTCAGTGCATATTCTCTCTTACTGACTTGTTCACCATCAAATGTCATCTTCATTTTCTCTATTGAATGATATTTATCTTTGATATATTTTGCCTTTTCTTTAGCTCTTTTAATAACTTTACGTAAGGCACGTTTGTACAGTGGCTGAGTTGTGACAAAATTATATATCTTCCTCTGCTCTTCTTCTTCTGCAGGCGAAGTGCGCAATTTATTAGCTTTAGCTAGTTCATCCCCAAGTCTAGTTAATTGGGCCGCCTCATTAATATCTTGCACCAATTTTGCAACCTCTGTAAATATTGATTGATTACCACTTTCTTTCAAATAAGCTGTAATTAATTCACTATTCTCACGAGCAATTTCAGCAACAGTAATAATATCTTGTTCACGTTTTGCATCATCATCATAAAGATTAAGATGCAATCCTAGCAATGCTAATTCAAGATCTTTATATTCTTTAGCTTCTTGATCAGCCAAGTGTAAAGGATTAATAACTTCAGTATCAGTTTCTGGCATATTTAATTGTTTAAAAAACTCCATCGCTGAATCATCGTTAAACTCAGTAGGTTCCAATAAATCAGGAGAAGCAGATGAGGTACTGTCTAAATCAGTAGCTAACTTACTAAAAGTTGTTTCAATGGCTGCTAAATCGTCATCCATACGATTAACTTCAGGTGCTCCAAAAAGACTCATAATATTCTCAACTTGAGCTTTTCTTTTCACTTCATTTTCATCCGACTCTTGTTCTGAAACCTCTATTGTCTGCTTTAGCGCATCTTTTGAAGAGTCATAAGGATGTACCTTAACATTGCCGCAGGGAATATACGTAGTTAGGGGTTTTGGACTCAATAATGCTGCAAGAGCATCTACAAATTCAGCTTCAGCTTTCTTATCCACCGGACGATCTTCAGGTAAGTCACCCCCTAGATCACTTTTATTTTGTTCAAACATAACATTAACCTTAAAAATTTCAACTTATCTAGGTTATAGTACAGTCTAAAAGTTTTTGCAGAAATAATTTGAAAATAATTAGTAAACTCAAAAAAAATTGCTTTTCATAGCAAAATACTTGGTTTTAAGTAGTTATATCAGCATATTTTATGATAATCTTACAGCAAGTAGCCCCGATGGCACAGCTGGATAGCGCGATCCCCTCCTAAGGGATAGGTCGCAGGTTCGAATCCTGCTCGGGGCGCTTAAGCACCACTCTTAGGTCCAGACCCTCGTATAATCTTTCTATTTGCAGGCTTAGGATACTTTTTTTGTCTTTGCTGATGAGCTCTCACCACTGCCTGCATCTTCACAATACCTTTGGTCTGCTTAAGTTGAAGTACTTTTGCTACTTTTTCTGGGAAAGCACTATATCTATCACGTAATGTATTTAATTGATCAAGAACTGAACCTTTATGATAATGTATACTATCATTTGATAAAGCTTGAACATTAGGATTACTTGATAAAGCAGCTTTAGCTTTTTCATATTTGTTCTTTGCCACACTAACTTTTGCAGTAAATAACTTAAACGCAGCGGTAAAGATATCAGCAAACTCCTGAATAGTTAATAACTTCCCTTGACCCTTGATAGCATTACTTTTTAATTTAGCTATAGACCTATCAAAGATATTTAATAAAGTATCAGAGAATATGCTGACAATATCCTTATAATAAGCAAAATCAATTTGAAGTGTGCTATAAAAACTAAGCAATCTCTCAGAATGCCCTTTACTAGGCAAGGGATATTTATCAATCAACTGCTCAAGTTCTTTATCAAAGGCAACAACAACTGATCTAGCAGCTTTAATTTTTTCTAAACTAACCAGTTTACCACCTACTATATCCTCTTCCATTTTTTTAAGATGACATTCACTAAGACTGATATAAGTCGTATATGCCTTAAGTTCATTAGGGTATTTTAATTCACCACTATCTACCACAATGACCGCCTCATAATTATGCAATAATATAGTTATAGACAAGCCCTAGTATTTTGCATAAATTAATATTGATAACGAACTCCAAAGTTATATATGACAAACCTTACTAACAACAGCAAAGAAAAGCTAGCTAATGCCTATAATATTCTAGCCATGCTAGGGTTAGATGATCATACCTATACCCACCTAAGCCATAGAGCAGAAGATACAGATGCGTTTTATATGCTACCTTTTGGTTTAAAGTTTGCTGAAGTAAGCGCAAACAACTTATTAACCATCACTTTTGATGGCAAAATCATGCATGGTGAAGAGCGTATTTACAACCCTACTGGCTACCAAACACATGGTGCAATATATAAAAAACGTAAAGATATTCAAGCTATATTCCATTTACATACCCCACATATGGTTGCTGTTGCCAGTATGCAACAAGGACTACAACCTATAAGTCAGTGGGCTCTGCATTTTTATAATCAAATTAATTATCATGCCTATGACTCCTTAGTAACCAATAACCAACAAGGTAGCGCACTGGCTAGAGATTTAGCTGATAAATTCATCTTATTAATGCGCAATCATGGCGCTATTATTACAGGAAAAACTATACAGGAAGCTATGTTTTACACACATCACTTAGAATTAGCTTGTAAAACACAATGTATCAGCCTTGCAACACAACAACAAATGGTAATACCAAGCCAAGCAACTTGCGAGAAATCAGTAGCATGCCTACTCGCATTTGAGAAAGATTTAGGTATGCGAGACTGGCAAGCATGGATAAGAGAGCTTAAGCATAAGAAAGCACGTGGACTAATCCCCTAACCAAAAAATAATACATGTATTACTATTTATGTATAGAGTTAGTCAATATTTGCCAACTTGCGTCTTCTAATCTACAAGCAGAAAGCTGAGCATCCTTTGATTTATTAACATCCAACACACGTAATTTAAAACTACGACATAGACGTCCAGAAGAAAAGAAGATGCTTTTTGGCACAATCTGATAACTTATTTTAGTACTTATATTAGTCCAATTAGCCTGTCTATTGGTACGTTGCACCTCAAGAACTCTAGCCATATGTGCAAAATCTTCTTGTTGCATAGTAAAAGCAGACCAATCAAGACCTGATAAACTAGTATGCATCTGCCGCTGATCTATTTGCATACCAGTTGCATCATCAATAAGCAAACCAACACCTTCATTAGCAACCCCAATTTCAGGACTAATAGGCTGACAAGCAGTTAATAATAACAACAACCATAACATAACGATAACAAGCAGTATTTAAGCCAGTCATTTAAACATTAATATTCAGCTAATGCAACCGCTGATTATGAGAGTACTGCCTGATGTATATGCGAACAATCACGGCTACTACAAGTAATAACATGGTCACCTGGTTCTAAATGACCGCGTAAAGTCTTATCATCCCAGCCATCTTCAAGAATAACCACCGGTCTTTTATGTCCTGCTTTAAAAAGTTGATAGGGAAATTTATCACCAACACTTAATATAATGATAAGATCTGCACCTGCTGTGGCCTGTTGAATATCTTGCCACATGATACCTTCTCTTTGCGTATAATTAGTTAATTGTAAACAGATAACCAAACGACCAGAAGCAAAACGCAATCTTGCCGCCTCAATAATCTTACCCAGGGCTGTAGGATGATGAGCAAAATCATCCCATACAGTATGCTCTTGCGAAGACACACCTATTTTTTGCATACGACGACGTACACCCTGAAACCCTTCCAATGCCTGCGCAACAGCATCAGCAGCAAAGCCCACACCAGTGAGTGCACGGAATACCGAGAGTGCATTCATAGCATTATGTTCGCCAAAAAGATTCCAATTAACCACATGTGGCTTATTATTAACATCATGTAATACAAAACTAGACCAATCATCCGCCACCGGACGCACATGATAGGATTGTGCCGGCGTAGTATCATAGGTAGCAAGAGGCTCTAGCCACGTTGCCTGTTCAACTATATCTCGTAGCAATACATTACTATTAGGGAATACTACTTTTGTGCCCGGGCGTAAAGTTTTTAAATAATGCCGAAACTGTTTGGCTATATCCTCTAGATCTCTGTAAATATCAGCATGATCAAACTCTAAGTTATTAATAACCAATACATCTGCTGGATAATAAAAGAACTTAGGTCGTTTATCCCACAACACCGTATCATACTCATCAGCCTCAATACAAAACCAATCACCTTTACCTAATCTAGCACTTGTTTGAAAGTTTACTGGAATCCCACCAAGCAAAAAGCCTGGCTGTTCTGATAATGCTTCAAGTGCCCATGCCATCATCGCACTGGTGGTAGTTTTACCATGAGTCCCTGCAATAGCAATGGTACGCTTATGGTTTAGAACCGCTTGTTTAAGATACTCAGGACCTGAAAACATTTGTCTTTTTTCTAACATCCACTTCTCCAAAAGTGGATTACCACGCTTAATTGCATTACCAATTATTACCTTATCATTAGCATCAATACGACTATCATCAGCATAACCATTAACCATGCTAACATTAGCTTGTAGTAATTGATTTTTCATAGGTGGCTGAAACTGCTCATCATAAGCAACAACATCATGTCCCATGTCTGAAATAATGGTTGCTAAACCTGCCATAAAACTACCACAGCCTGATAATATATGATATTGCATAAACTTTCCTGAACTATTATAGTGTTATTTTACGTAAAATATGAGCCAATGCCAAGCATTTCCAAGCTATATCGTTTCAGTGCCCCCACCTATAGCAATGATCCGAAAATAAAATTAGTACAAAAAAAACTTTTATCAGATGACATATACACATTTGCAAAACATTATATCGCCAAAAAAATGGCCACAAGTAGCGATTTAATACAACTAGTAAAAACACAACATGGCAAACCATTTTTTACAATAAACAATCAACCAACACCTTGGCATATTAGTGTCAGTCATAATAAAGCATTCAGCCTATTACAACTTGCCACCAAACCATGTGCTATTGATACTGAATTATGCCACCCACGTACACAACAAAAAAAATTACTAGCAAAACTACAACAATACTTTCAATATCCAGCACGTTCAGAAGATTTCTATCCTCTGTGGACACTTTTAGAAGCATGGTGCAAATATCATAATCAGACCCTATGGCAAACCCTAAAACAACCCTGCCTTATTCCGCATAATATCATTAAAGAGTATCTCTATAAGGGACAGAGCCAATACAATAAACTACAGCTACAAAAAAGCAAACTCTGCCCAGAGAGCATAACCTGTATTATTAAAACAACACATTAACATGCAACAAAATAAAAAACACAACAAACACCCACATATAGACTATACTCAAAACTTGCGTTAGGAATAAGACATATGCAAACACCCAAATGGTTTATCGAAAATACCCAGCAAGAATTTATTAGTGCATACGGACAGATACATAATAAGCGCTATCACTACTTACACTGGCAGAACCATAATAAACCCAGAATTATCTTTATTCATGGAGCTCTCGCAAACGCATATTGGTATGCTTTCATAGCACCTTTTTTCACAGATAACTTTGATATTATTAGTATCAGCTTACCAGGACATGGCAAGAGTGATTGGCAAGAATCATACCACGCCGATGATTTTTTAAATATCATTGCCAAGCACAGCAAAACAGACACCCAAAACATCCTGATCGGACATAGCTTAGGAGCCAAACTTTGCTTACACTACCTACAGGAACAGCACGTAAACATTAGCCATACTATTTTACTCGATCCCCCTATCGGCACCCCGTTTTTTCATAATAAAAAAAGACCAACACAACATCACCAGATTTATCCAGATGCTGATATATTGGCGCAGCGCTTTCGTATCATCCCAAGACAACCCATGGATAACAGTTACATCTGTGCATATGTAGCAAAAAACTCCATATGTGCAGAGAGTAATGGCTATCGCTGGCAATTTGATCCCAATTTTTTTAACAAGCTCCATATTGGCAAGTACACAGATTACGTAGCAACAGCCAATCTAAAAACACAGATGCATCTTATATACGGTGTACATTCAAGTATTACTACAGAAAATGTACGCAACTGTATCCAAAAGCATTATCCTGATATTAGCATACACCCACTAGACCACGCATGGCATGCATTAATGTTAGATCAACCACTAGCGCTAACCAAGCTGATTCAGGATATACTCACAACAGCTAAAACCTAGACTTTAAGCCAAAATACTGATACAATACATAGACTTTTTAAATTTTATGTAGTATCACATGTGGCAAGAAAATACACAATTCTTACAAAGCATACTCACACCATGGCTAAAGTACTCACCGGTACTAATATCAATAGCTATAGTGAAAATATTAATTACTTGGTTTGTATGGTCCTACAATTTACTGAGTGCATCACAAATAATACTCATCTGGATTGCATATAAAATATCCGTTTGCGCAATCGCATTTACAATCGCAAATAAAATCTACGCAAAAAAACCATCACCTGAAGAAATCAAGGCCTAAACATTATCTTCTTTTTTTCTTTTGTTATTAACAGGGTCATTTTTAACAAATTCATTTCTAATACGTTCTAAATCTTCTTGATTTAGTGTAACATTTCCTCTGCGCAGCCTAGACCTGGTCACCTCAGCAACTATTTCACAAACAGCTTTATTTTTCTGCCTTTGTAAAATAAGTCTTCCAACTTCTGATTCTTTATTCAATTTAGGTTTAGGCAGCATTGATGGCCAAAGCTCTATTAATTTACCATCTTTACCTTTAAAACTTTTAGCAACTTCATTTGTAAGCAATTTATTAGACATCAGAGTAACATAACGATCATCAGAATCATCAATATCCTGTGCATTACGATAACCGCTTGCTTTTCTCACTGTATTTTTGACTGTACTGATTTGCGAACCAGGCATTAATGATTTTCTTTTGTAATCCTCCCGGCTCTTTAAATCCATTACGACCATATGCATTTTATCTTTAATATTGGCTTTATGTAACAGGTAATTTTCTTTTTTGGGTACAAAAGCATCTCTTTTAGCAGTCATTTCTGCATGGTTATCAGGATATTTATTTTTTATATCTTCATTACTAAGCTCAGAAAGATCGAGCATATCATGAAAGTAAACCCAACTATCTAGAACCTCTCTACCCAGAAGATTATCTAATTTATCACGAATCCTTGTCTCATCTATTTTATCACTAGCAAAATTCGGATCCTTAACCTGCTCCTCACAAAAATAATCATGTAAACTAACAATCTGATCTGTCATTAAATCATACCAATACTCCATATCATAATCAGTACCTTCATATGGCACATTCTTAGTATCTTTATAGACAGGCAAGGCAAACGGACAATTAATATAGTGATTTGGATCAAGCTGATGCGCAGCCTGTTTAAAAGCAATAAAGGCATCTCTATTATCAAAATAACATTTTACTTGCTTCCCATCCACTATTTGAATACCAGAAATATCAGCAAAACTCTCAGGTTTATTAGGGTTATAACGCTCCAAACCATGTAGTCTATTTGTCGCAGAATAAGAGTGCCCATCACCTAACACCCCCTTCTCATCCTGATGAATAAATTTATCAATATTATTAGGGCTAGCTATTAAACTATAGACTCGCTCCATTTCATTTAAAAAATTTGTGGATTCAAGCTGAATTACATCAAAAGAGCCCGTTTGATGTTCAATTGACTTATAGTGATCAGCTCTATTCTCAAGCCTAGTAGTAATTGCAGCAAGCAATTTACCTTTAATATTATTATCAACTTCAAGTTCACCAATGTTGTGCTTGATAGAAGTAATAATTTCTGCAAAAAGCTTATCATCTTTAATACGTTGTTCTGATTGCGATAAATACTTCCTAATAACATCCTGATTGTTCTCATCTTGAATATTGAATTTAACCACCATATCATAGCGATCTAAAAACTTAGCACCGATTGAAACCGAGAAACCGTCAGTATCACCAGCAATAGGTGGATTACCAAGACGCAGCAGTGGTCTACGCAACATACCAAGGGCTGGATTTTCTTGACATACCAAGAAAGATTTATTCTGTACTTTTTGTAATTCGTCTAATAAAATTGCAGCAATATCTTCAGATAAATCTTCACTAATATAGTCTAATACTGACTTCCCATCACTATCTGCAACTGCAAGCTCACTTGGAGGCGGGACTTTACCATTACTCAAATATTTCATTTGATTAGGATCATCAAAATTTATATCAGATTCTTTTGAACTACTTAAACATATACTATAACTAGTATCTTTAATATTACTCCAACCTTTACACTTTTTATTACTACTAAGTACATCTTCCTTTACTTTAAAAGATAGAGTATTACTATCTTGGTCGTAACTAAAGTTGTAGTTTTTAGCATCTTGCAATATTTGTCTTAGTGGCAAAACACATTGAGAAACACCATATTCTTCAATATTATCATGCAGGTGCGTATCATGTGCAGATTTACCGTCCTTGCGCTGATACAACGTGTGTACTTGAATACTACCCTGATCAGTAATAACCGCTTCTCCAGATTGTAATGAATTTAACTCTTCTTGATTGAAAATAAAAGATTTACTCTCTTCACCAACACTATAAGAAAACTTATACTGCTCACCATCCTGATCCACAGTAAAATTACTGGTTAAGTAGCTAAGCTTACCTGCATCACTAGTTAAGGTTACCACATCTTGATCCAGGGCTATAGTACCAGTTAAAAAACCTACACCTTGAGTAGTTTTAACTTTAATAGCCATAGGCTTACCTTGATATTCACCCAAAGGTCCGGGAGCACCATCCCTATTTAAAACACAGGCACCTGTTCTTGCATACTCTACCATTGACTGCCATGTTACTAAATCAAAACCCGAACGATCTAGAGCATCTTGTTCAAAATAAGTACCTGATGTTGTTTTTTTTGATTGCACCATAATATATAAACGTTTTCACTTATAGTTCTTATAGCACAAAATGAAAATTAGTCATGAAATATCATGGATTTATGAGACTTTTATAAAGAAAGGCTACAAATCAGTCACAGTGCCTTCGCAAACTTCAGCAGCAAGGCCAACTGTCTCTGCCAAAGTTGGATGCGCGTGTACAGTTAAAGCAACATCCTCAACATGAGAACCCATCTCAATGGCAAAACCCAGCTCAGCAATAATATCCCCAGCGTTACGCCCAACAACAGCTGCACCAATAATACGCCCAGTCTGCTTGCATGAAAGTATCTTAGTCAAACCCTCCTGGCGGTTATAACACAAAGATCTTCCACTAGCAGCCCAAGGAAACACACCTTTTTTATAAGCAATACTCTTTTGTAAACACTCAGCTTCTGTCATACCGACCCAAGCAACTTCAGGGTCAGTATAGGCAACAGCAGGAATGACTTTAACATCATAGCGGACCTTCTTCCCACTGCATATCTCAGCAACCAGCCTACCTTGCGCCGTTGCCTTATGCGCCAACATAGGGTGACCTATTATATCACCAATAGCATAAATATTAGCTTTATTCGTAGCAAAACTATGAGCATCTACCTCAATAAAACCTTGAGCATCACATTGTACACCGGCAGCCTCTAAACCCAGATCTTTACTATTAGGAACGCGACCAACTGCTTGTAATATCAACTGATAATTGTCTTCAGTCTCTTTACCCTCAGCATCAACAAAATAAGCCTGTAAATGTTTAGTTTTAGCCTCTACAGCTTTTACAGTTGTTGCTAGATGGAAATTGATACCACGTTGTTGCATCAATTTTTGGCAAGGTTTAATGACATCCAAATCAGCACCCGGCATAATTTGCTCACTCATCTCCACAACATCCACTTCCATGCCTAGCGCTTTGTATATAGTTGCCATCTCACAACCAATAACACCACCGCCTATAATCAGCATTTTTCCTTTAGTAACGGGCAAATTTAATGCCCCTGTAGAACTAACAATTCTCTCATCATTAGGCAAAAACCCAAGACGTATAGGTTGTGAACCAGCAGCAATAATACAATTATTAAAATGCACTTGTTGCTCAGCATCATCCATTTTCACAACAACAGCAGCGGCATCAACAAAGCTGGCGCTACCTTTAAGCACAGTAACTTTACGACGCTTTGCCAAACCAGATAAGCCCTGCGTTAATTTTTTTACTATAGAAGACTTGTGCGTAAGTACTTTATCAACATCAACCTTAGCTTTAGCAAATTGCACGCCAAAATCATCTGCATGGGCCCCATCATTAATCACTTCGGCCACATGCAATAAAGCCTTAGAAGGAATACAACCTACATTAAGACAGACGCCGCCCAAAGTCGAATAACGTTCAACTAAAACCACAGCTAAACCAAGGTCTGCAGCCCTAAATGCTGCAGCGTAGCCCCCTGGCCCACTGCCAATAACCAAAACATCAGCTTGCAAAGCACCCATAGTGCAACCCGTAATAACAAAGTATTATTATGACTGAAACACTTTTTCTTTGCTAGAGCAATAACTATATTTAAACCACTTTGTTGACAAGCACCTAATCGCGTAGGATAATGATAATATCTTTTAATATTTCAGTACTTATGAGTATCTCTCTATCGGATCTAACCGCAAAATTTCAACAACGTGTGCAAAACAAACCAAGCTTTGGTAGCAAAGCTAAAATATCTATAGAAAATGTCGGCGCCATAATGATTGATGGCACACAAGATAGCATTAGGGTTACTAATGAAGATAGTGAAGCTGCTGTTACTTTAAAAATGTCACTAGATACATTACAAAAAATGCAAAATGGAGAACTTAACGGCATGGAAGCTTTTTTTCAAGGCTTACTAGTAGTAGAAGGTGATCAAGCTGTCGCTATGTCACTAGGTGATATTTTAGACTTACAGTAACGTAATATCTAAATGATCCTACTAAATATATTACTTAGCTGCATATTTGCCATTCCAGCATTTGCCGCTAGCCAGATACAGCAACCTCTAATAATCTCATATGAAAGCGATGCTAGCAATATGGGTAAAAACATACTGACGAAACAACTAAGTAAACTTGGCTATGCCTTTAAAATCCTTGGTGAAGGTGACACTTGGCGACATCATGGACAAGCAATTACCGCTATCAATGACTATTTAAAAACATTAGATCCTGAACGTATTGTCATCATCATAGATGCAAGAGACGTCTTACCTATGCGACCTGCGCATGAATTAAAAACCTATATAGAACAACTAATTCAAAACAAGCAATGGGCAACGAATACCGTTATGATTGGTAGAGAGTTCTTTCCAGCTGGAGGGGTCGCAACTCAAAATTATTTCTATCCAGGTGAATTATTCAAAAACAATAGCAAAGCAATCGCCTTTGACCATATACCTTGGTGGCGATACCCACTAAGATTGCTTAACAAATTTTCAAATTACGCACCAAAAGCCCATTGGATACAACAAGCCAAAATAAGCGCTCAACATCCATGGCGCAAAGAAAGTGACCGAGCATTTATTAATACCGGCTGGTATTTGGCTAAAGTGAAAGTACTGCAAAAATTATACGACACTCTCAAAGCCACTGATAATGATCTTGATGATCAACACCTCATAAGCGACCTATACTACCATCACCCTGAATACTTCACATTAGATGAAAAACGGGCACTGGTATACCACTGCTCACCCAATTTACAAAAACTACCAGGAGAATGGATTAAAAATCGCTGGTACCACAATCACGGTGAGGCGCCATTTTTCACACATTTCTTATGGAAAAACTACGCCGGATACTACCATACATTTAAAACAATACTAGCAATTAATGCTGACAACTAAGTCAACCTGATTGCAAACCTAAAGTAAGAGTCTGTTCTTGCATTCGGGTCAACCTATCAGCTAAAGCTACCATAAACCGGGCAGCCTCAGCACCATCAACCACTCTATGATCATAACTCAGCGACAAAGGCAGCATAAGTCTTGGCACAAATGCATCTTCATGCCATATTGGCTGCAACTGCGCCTTACTTACACCTAAAATAGCAACCTGTGGCCCATTAACTATAGGCGTAAAATAATCACCACCAATCCCGCCCAGACTAGTAACTGTAAAGCTACCACCCTGTAGTTCAGCAGGAGTAATACTACCATCACGAGCACGCTCACTAATGGTCTGCAGGCCCTTAGCAATCTCACTTACCGACAATTGATCCACATCTTTTAACACTGGGACCATCAAGCCCCCAGGTGTATCAACAGCAACACCTATGTGAAAGTACTTCTTGATTAACAGTGTTTTATTGTTCTCATCAAAGCTAGCATTCATATAAGCATGCTCCTGCATAACCTCAACCAGTGCCTTAAAAATAAAAGCAAGCATAGTTAACCTTATACCCTGCTCGCTTAGCACAGGTTTACATAACTGACGAAAGTTCTCAAGTTCAGTAATATCAACACGATCATGTTGTGTCACATGTGGAATAAGCGACCAACAACGACGCATATGCTCAGCTGTAGCCTGCTTAATTTTTGACAATGGCCGCTGTTCAACCGTACCATATTTATAAGGGTCACCAAGAGGCATTGATGGCGAAGGAGCAGATGAATGCATAGCTTTTTTAATATAAGCATACAAATCATCACGTAACACCCGACCTTTTGGACCACTACCCTGAACCTTATCAAGGGGTATATCTAATGCATGCGCCAATCTTCTTACACTCGGCCCAGCATAAATAGAACTATCAGACATATCTTGTTTGCGCACCTGCTGCTCAGCGATCGTCTTGGGTGCTGTCTGTACCGGAGCTGAATCCACTACTACCTCCTCACTAGCAGCGGCTATAACTTCCTCAGTCTCTACTTCATAAGCAGGCATACCCTCATTAACTTTCTGCCCCACAGTAAGCGCTACTTGCATAACCTTACCAGCACTACTTGCCGGCACCTCCATACTTGCTTTATCAGATTCGAGTGTACATATAGGTTGATCATGCGAAAGCACATCGCCAGGCTTAATTAAAACTTCCAGGACAGTCACTTCATCTATACCACCTAGATCAGGGATATTAACCCATTTTTTTGTCATAACCTCACTCCTCTAACTCATTAAAATCTACAGTAGCCAAGCTTTTTACTAACTTATTATAACGCACTGTTGATAAGACTTTAGATGACTTAACCATTATTAAAGCTTGTTTTGCGATATCTGCCGCTGACACGCCAAAATAAGATCTTAATTGCTGACGTGTATCACTGCGACCAAACCCATCCGTTCCTAAAACTTGATAGGAACCTTGGATATAAGGCCTTATTTGCTCAGGATAACTTCTCACATAATCAGTAGCTGCCAACACTGGCACAGCATCAGCAAAAGCACTAGCAACATAAGAATCACTACCCTCTTGTAATGCTGCCCTGGCAAGTTCTGTAAAACTCGTAACACTCCAAACTTGGACATCTATTTCTTGGGCACAAAGCCATTTACTTGCCTTGATAACCTCTCTTAGAATACATCCACTACCTAGTAAATGTATATGCCCCATAGACTTTTTAGCAAATGGCTTAAATACATACATACCTTTAATAATACCTTCTTGGGCATTATCAGGCATTTTAGGATGCTTATAGTTCTCATTCATCAAAGTAATATAATAGAAAACATTCTCTGCTTGATGAAACATACGCCGCGCACCATGCTGAATAATAACAGCAAGCTCATAGGCAAAACATGGATCATAACTTATACAATTAGGAATAAGGGCTGCCATCATCTGGCTATGGCCATCATTATGCTGTAATCCCTCACCAGCAAGCGTTGTACGACCTGCAGTAGCGCCAAATAAAAAACCTCTTGCATGCATATCTCCAGCAGCCCAGAGTAAATCACCGACCCTTTGAAAACCAAACATCGAGTAAAAAATATACATAGGCAACATAGCTTGCTGATTATTACTATAGGAAGTTGCAGCAGCAATCCAACTTGCCATTGCACCAGCCTCATTGATACCCTCTTGTAATAACTGACCTTGCTCAGACTCTTTGTAATACATAATCTGCTTTTTATCTACAGGCTCATACTGTTGGCCTTGGCTGGTATAAATACCTATCTGCCGGAATAAACCTTCCATACCAAAAGTACGTGATTCATCAGGAACAATAGGCACTAAGCGATCGGCAAAGTCCTGTTGTCGTAACCAAATAGATAACACTCTTACAAAAGCCATGGTGGTAGAAAACTGACGCTCACTTGCAACTAAAAGATCTGCTAACACACTAAGATCAGGGACCTTTTGCTGCGCTTTAACCTCATCTCTCTTAGGCATAAAACCACCTAGCTGCTCACGCCTTTGTTTGATATATAATACAGCAGGATCATCAACACCCGGATGATAATACGCCGGCTGTTCTATCTGCTGTTCATCTAAAGGTATCTGCAACAACTTAGCATAAGCATGCAATCCTGCTGATGATATCTTTTTTTGTTGATGTGTAGTATTAGCTGAAGCTATACCATCACCCAACCCATAACCTTTGATAGTATGTGCTAGAATAACTACTGGCTTAGCTTGCAATTGCATTGCTTTATGGTAGACATTATAAACCTTACTAGCATCATGCCCCCCTGGCGCCAACCTTGCCACCACATCTTTTGGAATAGTGGCCACTAACTGTTGCAAGTCAGGATCACCTGCAGCCAAATATGCTAGTAAAGCTTCAGGACCTGCAGCACAAAGTGTCTGTAATTGTCCATCCACACAAGCGGACAATGCCGCTGCTAATTTACCTTGAGAATCGAGGGCAAACACTTCGTCCCAAGCACTATTATTTAAAACTTTTAGCACATGCCAGCCTGCGCCTTTAAAGAAGGATTCTAATTCAGCAACAATACTGCCATTACCTCTCACTGGCCCATCAAGACGTTGTAAATTACAGTTCACCACAAAGATTAAATTATCAAGACCTTCTCTTGCAGCAAGTTGTAAACAACCACGTGATTCTGGCTCATCCATCTCACCATCACCACAAAAAGCCCATATTTTTCTATTACTGGTATCTTGCTGTATTCTCCCATGTAGATATCGCTGCCAACGCGCCTGATAGATTGCCATCAACGGACCTAAGCCCATGGAAACGGTTGGAAACTGCCAATACTTTGGCATTAAATGTGGATGCGGATAGGAGCTTAAACCAGACTCCGCTCCTGCCTCTTGGCGGAACTTATCCAACTGCGCCTCACTTAAGCGACCTTCTAGAAAAGATCTAGCATAAACACCCGGAGAAGCATGCCCTTGAAAATAAACAAGATCACCTAAATTACCAGGCTGATCCTGACGAAAAAAATAATCAAACCCAATTCTATACAAAGTAGCAATAGAAGCAAAGGTTGCAATATGGCCACCTAATTCTGGCGCATGCTTACCAGCTCTAAGCACCATCACCATAGCATTCCATAGTATTATTTGGTGGGCCCTATAACCATGCTGAAAACCTTCAGGCAAAGGCAGCTCATCTTGTTTATGCACACTATTAAGTGCAGGAGAGATCATACCGAAAGCTTTATTATCAGCATGAACTTGGTAATGCGATACCAAGTGCTCTAACAGTGAGGCTGCATACTGCTTATCTTTGTGCTGTAGCACATCATCCAAAGCCTCGAGCCACTCTTGTAATTCATCAACATCAATAGCATTTGCATCATGCATATACTGGCCTAAATATCCACATCTACCTGCTGTTACTCTAGAGAAAAACACCTAATGATGCAAGCGTAAATTAATATGCAGCAAGGACAAAACACTTTTACACAGTAGGCACAAGCTGTGTAGAAAAAAAAGCCATGTTAAATCAATTCTTAAAGCCAACCAATAAGCATTACAAGCATATTTCTATACAGCATAGTTTATGCTAATATAATCAATTTAAACAGAGCATAGTATCATGCAATATTGTATTAATCTATTATGGATACATAGAGGTGATCTAAAGCAAAAATACATCTACAGCTCATCGGCAATAGACTTACAAAATTATATATTCAAACCAGCCCTACTCTGGGCTAAGGCAAATCCCAGTGCCCAGATTTTTATCTGGTTTGATAATAGCAAACACAACAGCACTTGCATACATGCAAGCCAACTAGCACTTGCTCATTTCAATATAGAAAATAACTGCCCTAACATTCAACTACGCGACATTCAAGACATAGCTATAGTACGCAATAACCCAATTCATTTTTCTAACCAAGTCGGCCTTTATGCACGTATAGATTTCCTAAAAATCATTATCTGTCACCACTGCATGCAATATGAAGCCTACGACCATTGTATCTACACAGATCTAACTGCGGTATCATGTTATCTAGACTACGAGGCACTATTTTGTCAAGAGGCACTGGATGCACTGGCAAGCCATGGTATATTAGTAAATTATAAAAACATAAATCAACAAAACCAGTATCAGCACATATCAAGTGATATAAAAAATCGTATCTGCGCACACAGTGGTGAAAACCAATTCGTGCAGTTTGCAAAAAACAGCATCATACTTAAAGTACTTGCAGACTGCATTAATGCTGGGATTATCCATATAAACCAACAACTAATACACCGATCCCCTGAAGGCATGCCAGAGTTTTATATCAATTTCTTTCAGCTATTTAGTGGCGGCAACAAACACTTTACCATCAGAGGATTGTATCAAGGTTATAAAGATGGCACATGCTTACTAAATACAGATGCGCCTATATTTAAAAACCACCCACATATACATCCACAAGGATGGATAAGCTATGATAGCCAGACACATGGATTTTCACCATTAGGAGATATTTATGACTGCAATCAACTCATTTTACAAACATCAGATGCCCCCTCTAATTACAAAGGCAACTTATCATCCACAACCGATTTACTAAGTGTACCGCAAACAAATAACCTTGCTAGAGTTGACATTTGCTATCGTGATGGCAAATGCCATACAGATATTACTATCAACAAAGCTATCACAGAACTTAAGCCAAAACTATTAAGCGCTGCTGACCAAATGATCTACGATACACAGCAGGATAGTATGCTAGATACAATACTAAGTAAGAAAAAAAATGAGAACATTAACGATAACAAAAAAGAACATAATAATTATTTTAGCCTAACTATATTTGCAGACAACACAGCTACATATCAACCAACTGATAGCAACAACCCTAATCATCACTTCTGTTAATACGCGCCATAGGTGTTACAAACACATTTGATACCCAATAAGTGGAAATAATAAAAGTAACTATCACCGTTGCAGTAATAAGAGCCGATGCCTGAGGTGACAATAACTTAGCCTCTTTAGCAACCTGCGCAACCAATATAGAAAATTCACTAGCTTGACCAAGACGCACCCCTGCCTCCCAGCCTATTGGCTCCTCCTCATCGTCTGCCCTATCTATAAACCACCAATATAACACCGGCTTCATTAAGACCATAAGCAATGCAAGACAGAGCAAGGGCTGTGCAATATCAATAAGCAGATCGAGCTCTAAACTTGCTCCCATAGAAAAGAAAAACAATACCAAAAAGAAATCTCGCAACGGACTTAAACACTCAGCCAAATAAGTAGAGACACTACCAGAGGCAATTGCAACCCCAGCAATAAATGCACCTACCTCGCGACTTACATGCAAGAAAGATGCCAACTCAGATAAGGAAAGACACCAACCTACACTTAAAATAAATAAGTACTCACGAACAGATTCAAAAATACTAAATAAGCGCGCAATAAAAAACCGTTCCATAAAAAACCCATACGCAAGTAATATAGGTATAGCAAATGCTAATAGCAACAGCTGATCATTACTTATATCAGCTTTACCAAAAGAATTAAGCACTACCATTGCAATGATAGCTAATAGGTCTTGTATCAACAGCACACTGACAATAACTTCACCTATAGGCTGACTATGCAGCATATCACTAGGCAAAAGCTTGAGCCCAATAAGCGTACTGGAAAACATCATGGCCGCACCAATAACCGCAGAGTCCAGCATGCTAAAATCAAAAACATAGAACAACAAAAGATATGTAGATAAAGCAAAAGTAAGTGAAGTAGCCAGGGTGATAGAAACGGCTTTTTTTAGCATGAGTAATAAATTTTTTGGATCAAGATGCAATCCTGCTAAAAAAAGCAAGAAAATCATGCCAACATGGCCAATCTCCGCCGAAATCTCTGCATCTTGCATGACACGTAAACCATGCGGGCCGAGCAATATACCAAGTAATATGTAAGCAACAATAACCGACTGCCTCGAAAAAAGCGCAAAGGTAGCTACCAGAGCCGCTCCAGTATAAATCAGTGATAACGAGGTAATCAATTGGTCATTTAGCACTAACACTCCCAGGTATAATATCCATAATAGTGTGTCGGCCGTTAAGCCGGGTTCTGTCTTGAGCAGTTATCTATCTGGGACCTATGTCACCACAGGCCTCTAGCGGCCTACCCCGGTTCACGCGAGCAACGTGCACATACTTTCGTATGCTAACCTATACATGGCCTTGCTCCAGGTGGGGTTTACCCTGCCAGTCTTGTTACCAAGACCGCGGTGCGCTCTTACCGCACCTTTGCACCCTTACCAACCAAAGCTGGCGGTATATTTTCTGTGGCACTTTCCGTGGACTCACGTCCCCCAGGCGTTACCTGGCACCTTACTCTATGGAGCCCGGACTTTCCTCTGAACAAATTCAGCAACTGCTTAGCCGACACCAATTATACTAACAAATCATGAAGCAAAACACCAGAAAAAAATCAGAATAGTCAATAATAATACCTTGTTTGTTAAGCTTGGGCATATAATTGCAAAGCCAACTTATACACTGTATTCTTACTTTCACCTGTCAATTTAACCGCCAAAACAACCGCTTGCTGCAGCGAGATACCCTCCGCTTTCAAGACAGTCAACACAGCAGATAGATCCATATTAAAACCATGACTTTTATCTTTTTTATCAACAGGAGCCAGCAGCAAAACAAACTCACCTTTGATCACTATATCCGCAAGCCCAGCTACTATATTAGCTATACTATCTCGCCAGTAAGTTTCATGAACTTTAGTAAGCTCTTTTAACAACATAATTTGGCGATCATCACCCAGTACCAATTGTAAATCATGCAAACTAGCAGCTAGACGATGCGGACTTTCAAAAAAAACACTGACTTTATCATCCTCTGCTACAGAAGCGTACATTTTCTGTCTAGCAGATTTCTTTGCTGGTAAAAAACCATAAAAGCTATAACCATGCACAGCATAACCACTAATGGAGACAGCAGTAGTAACTGCACTAGGACCCGGTACAGCTACCAATTTCACCGCATGCTCATGCGCCAACCTTACCAATAAAGCGCCTGGATCACTAATCATTGGAGTACCAGCATCACTAATACAAGCAATAGATTGTCCTGCTTGTATCAGTTCAATCCAACGCAATAAAACATTAGGTTTATCATGATCAGTGAGTTTAGCTACCTGCTTAGGTTGAATACCCATATATTTAAATAATCGGGCACTGTGCGCTGGTCGCTCACATAAAACCACATCAACATCAGATAATACCTTAACTTGCTGAGATGAAATATCAGCAAAATTTCCAATCGGTGTAGCTACAATATATAAACTTCCCGGCGACAAAGTTGACTTCATCATTTTATTTCCTTACATTAAGCAATAAGATTGCTTATACAATAAACGCACATGCCCTATCACCTCAAGCGTTTGACGCTAATTATTTTTCTCATGCTTGCTCTAGCCCAGTGCCAAGCACCAAAACAAGCTGGACATTCCAACAAACTCTTTGCCGAGCCACATACACTACAGCCTCTACCTAAGCATGCAGATGAACAAGTTTATCAATTACATAATGCGAATACTGAGCACAAACATGATTATCGCATTCGCCTTGCCAGACATTTAATCAAAAACAATCGTCCCAATATAGCTGCCAAAATAACCAAAGTAAGTAACGATGACCAGGCTGTAACAACACAGCTACAAGAGCAACTGCTCTCTGCACATATACATTTACTTAATAGTAGATATCAAAGCGCCAGTCTTTTGTTAGATGCAGCCTACCAAAACCCAGATAACCAAAGCATACTCAGCAATGAAGCCTACTACCACCTACTACAAGCCTATGCTAAGAAAAACCAACAATTATACAAAAAATATAACTTTCATATGCAAAGAGCAATACACCTAGCTGAACAAGAACCAGCACTACACAAAACCATCAGCACATTATACTGGCATGAATTAAACGAAAATATAGAGCATTTACAACCTATTCTAAGTAATGATATCGACAGTAATGCGCAAGGATGGCTTGCACTAGCAACTATACTACAGCATAAAAATCCTGATTTATTCCAAAATCCAAACAACATAATCACTCAAATACAACAGTGGCAAGAACAATATCCTAACCATGCAGCACAAAGCTTATTAAAAAACACTAAAGACCTCCAACAGCCGCCTGAGAGAATTGCCATTCTACTTCCCAAAGCTAAGAATACTAAAAATGTCAGCGCTGCAATAGAAAATGGGATACTAGCTTCATATTATGCAACGAATACACATAATACACAGCTTAAGATTATCAATACCAGCGAAGACATAAGCAGTAGTGTACAACAAGCGATTAACTTCAACGCAGATGCCAACATTGGCCCCGTTTTAAAAGAAGAAGTTGATAGCTTAAATCAGCTAGAACAATTAAATATACCCACATTAGCCTTGAACAGCATTGATGAAAACCAGCACCCACAGACACTACACAGCTACTCAATTGCAACAGCCTACGAAGCCAAACAGCTAGCCAAGAGCATACTACAGCAAGGTTACAGAAAAACAATAATAATTTATGACAACTCGTCTTATCATACCAAAACATTAGAACATTTCAGTAAGCATTTCACTAATAATGGCGGCAGTATTGTGGCTACCACAGCAGCAACCGGCAATATTAACGCCAAGATAAGCAATATATTAGGTATTGGTACTAGCCAAAGCCACTACAGCCAACTTACCAAGATTAGCAATGAAAAAATACGTTTCTCGCCTGAAAGACGTACTGACTTTGATAATATTGTTATTATTGCATCTAGTGAAAAAGCTAGACAAATAAACCCCATGCTACATTATCACTTTGCTGATGATGTACCTATTTTTGGCTTCTCCTCTATTATAAACCCCATTGCAGATAGCAAAAAAGACAAAGACCTCAATGGCATTATCTTCTTTGACAGTGGTTCCATAACAAAGAAAAAGTTATCTTTTGGCCAAAAAATACAAAAAAGTATACAGCAATTTAATCCCAAAGAATTTGCCAGAAACAGCCGCTATAATGCACTTGGTATCGATGCATATCTAATAACTAAACTCAGCTACTTATGGCAAATCATGCCATCATATGTCATAGCTGGAGCTGGCGCTACCATTTACCTTGATTCGCATCAGAATATCAAGCGTCAACTTGAACCTATGACATATCAGCGTGGCCGGCTAAAAGCAGCAAAAGTAGGTAATAACAACCAAAGACAATGGAATGAATTACTTAATCTCGCCCTTTAGTTAGATATCACTTAACTTCGCGGCAACCATTTGCCAATTACACACTTTCCAAAAATGCTCCAAATAAGAAGCCCTATCATTACGGGTATCAATATAATAAGCATGCTCCCACACATCACAAGCTAAAACCGGAGTTAAATCAGGCTGTTCCATTGGATTATGCGCATTAGAAGTACTTACAATTTCAAGTTTTTTTTGTGCATTTATCACCAACCAAGCCCAGCCAGAACCGAAAGTGTTTAAAGCAGCTTGCGTAAATTCTTTTTTAAGAGCAGCAACAGAACCAAAGTCTCTCTCTATAAGCGCTATACACTCACCTTGAGGCTGCTGATCAAACTGCGGACTCATACTATCCCAGTAGAGAATATGGTTCCAAGCCTGCGCAGCATTATTAAAAACGGCCCCATCTTTAGATCTTATAAGCTCTAACAAAGATACATCAGCATCTGGTGTATTAGCTATAAGTCCATTGAGTTTATCAAAGTATGTTTTGTGATGTTTAGCGTAATGATAACGCATGGTCTCTTCTGAAATATATGGCGCCAATGCATCATACGCATATGGCAGCTCAGGTTGAATATGCATAACAAATAATCAAATAAAAAAAATATTAGCACAAAAACTTTAACACAACAAACTATACAGATTTGCCAGGTGTATGTGGACCATTGTTTTTGCTATCGGGAGAACCACCTTGACGTGTTGAAATAACGCTTGTAGGCAAATTAGCCGGACAACCAAGTGCCCGCATAAATTGAGCACGACTAGATGACCTTACTAATTGACGACGCTGCAGAGATTTAACACACTGCTGATAATTTTTA
This sequence comes from uncultured Coxiella sp., assembly GCA_902538855.1. Taxonomy (GTDB): domain Bacteria; phylum Pseudomonadota; class Gammaproteobacteria; order Comchoanobacterales; family Comchoanobacteraceae; genus CACBGS01. The sequence goes on along the minus strand of CACBGS010000001.1, from coordinate 64,866 downwards.
CTAAGAAAACCAGATATAACTCGCAGTGTAGAAGAATCTGACTTTACCCCTTTTACAGGATTAAAAATATTTTCAACCCCTAAATGCTCAGCCATAGATCTTTTAGAATTATTAATATTCACTTTATAACGTAAATATTCTGATAATGAGGGAATTGAATGACCAAATCTAGGAGTACCATTAACTTCATCAGCTACAACTTGAGAAAAATACAACATATCCTCTATTAATTTTGCTTGTAATTCCGGGTTTTCATTTTTAATAAGTAGTGTTTCATAACACATAAACACAACAGCATAAGTACTTAATGTAGACAAAACATCATGCGGACACAACTCAGAATTGATGAACTCTTTATAAGATATATATTGTTGTATCTTTTTGTCCTCCGGCTGTTTAAGTAAAGAATCAAAAAATTGCTTATATGGTTCTGTTGGCTCCTCTTCACATAAAGGCGGTAAAGAAAAACCTGGTGACCAAGTAAGGCTATTAACATTGATTGTTTGGTTACCATCAGCATCACGTTTAGTATCCACCTTAACATCAAACATTGCAGCATCCTTATCGCCAACAGTACTTGAACAATTCTCTCTTTTCAAATCAAAAATAGGCGTACCAGCTTCTTGCGCCTGAATAACCGCAGCCATAATAGGCGCTAATTGACTAATTTGTTGCTTAGCACTTAAATCAGATGGTTTTTTCATCACCGTATATACATCAAGCGGCTTTCTATCCATTAAGTAGAACACACCAAACTTATCATCAGAGCGCCGAATATTACATAGCTCTGCATCAGCAACATTAGATGTACTATAGTCTTGATTAATACCATCAAGAGCCGCCACTACATCCTGATCAGTAGCACTATCATAGGCAATATTAGGCCATGCAACAGCTTTTGATGATATTTTAAGTGGCTGCTCATTCAAATTAATTTCATAAGCAAGTTCAACTTTTTTTAGTGCCCCAGAGAACTTCCGCACACCAGGTGGATACTTCATTCCTTTATTATCTTTTACCATTTTACGCTTCGGCGTGATAATAAGTTTACCCTGTGGCGTAATCATATATGAATAAAGAGTATGTATACCCTGAATACGTAAATCACCATCTCCTTTTTTATGTGTCTGCTTATCCTTTCTACTCACAGCTGCTGTCATACCAGCACACAATTTTTCTTTAATATACTCACGATTTGCAAGCACATCTTTGAATAGCATACTTAAAACAACCCCTGGAATTTGTTGCTGATCTGCCTCAGTAAAAGTGTTTACTGGCTTTTCTATCGATTCTGGTATTACACGAGGCAAAATATTATCAAGCCTGTCCTTATACACATCATCAAGAGCACCTTCATGCTTTTTAAATAAAGACTTTATGATATATATATCCTGACAAGAAAAATTAGTTAGATCATTAGAAGCTATACTATCAACAAAAGTAGCGAAATTATTTTCAAGAAATTCTTCAAGTCTAGTACTTGTCAGTAAAGAAGGTCTTTGTTCAATAAGTGCTAGTATATTATTGAGCGTGGCTTGTGGTGAGCTACCCATCACTAATTTATTAATCTGCTCGTCACTTAATGCTTCAAAAATACTACCATCCTGAGAAATAGCATAATCATAAAACTTAATAAAATTTGGATCATCGTGAGCTATCTGCGAAATCATATCAGGTCTACTAGTGAGCATATTACACATAGGAAATTTGTTAATTACTCTGTCTGCTACTGGCAAACTTTGATACCACTGACGAAAATCAACATAATTTAATTGAAATAGATATTTATCATTTATCTTAAATATTGATGGCTTCATAATCCACAACCTCTATTAGTATTATTTTTGTAATACATAGTTCTACCCTCTTGAATTCAACAACAAATACAAGCTTATTTACTAGACCTTTTATGCATAGGTGAATAGATAAAAGAGTCATTTTTTGGTTTAACATCATCTGGTACTATCATATTTTGTTTACGCAATAGCGCAACTCTACCATTGATAAGCTTGGTCAAAGATTTTGGGCCTTTAGAATCATCTTTCTGCTTACTAGTTTGTTTGAGTTTATCTAACAGATTTGTTAGATCAACATTGCTAATTCTACGCTGAGGTTGATCAGATTCAAGAACAGCATTAAGTTTCTTTAAAATTTCAACCTTTACAGCTTTGCGAACTCCAGACCCTTTAGATTCAAGTTTCTTTATCATATCTGCCAAGGATATAATCTGCACATCCTTAAGTAATTTTCGATCACCTATAGTACTGGCATTGAGTGTATTAAGCCTTAAGTTATAAGCCAGCATGTCTGTTTGCAAACTTGCAGGGTTTTTAAATTTTATACCAAAGTATTCAGCAATACACTGATCTTTAAATTTAGTAGTGGATAGATACTCAGCAAGAGAAGGCATATGGTCAAATCTAAAATCGCATTGATCAGTAGTATTTGTCTGTTTATTTCGAATTCTCTTAACATCTCGACCAGCAAACATTGTCATTTTGAGTATGTCATCCTTTACCATTTTAAGAAAATCCTCATTTTGTAGAATATCATCTGTTACAAAAAGATGTTTGACATTAGCTAAATCAATCAACATCATCAATGCGGCATAGGTACTATAGTTAACTAAAGCTTGCGAGTTCTGTGAAATTATTGAACTGTATGCTGCCAATGAATAACGCATATCAGTTTGGGTATAGCCTTTGCCCTCATCAAATATGAAGTCCTCACTTATACCACTTTCTTTAACCGTAAGTGGCATAGAAAAACCTGGAGTCATAGGGTTATCAAGAACAGTTAATTGGCCATCATCAGCTCTTTCAGTAATTAATGTTACATCAAATAGCCTAGCGGGAGAGTCCGAACTAAAATAAGTCATGTTCTCGATTTTTGAATCCAATACTGGTACACCAGCTGCTTGGTTTGCAATAATATCTGAAAAAATACTTTTACATAGCGCTTCAGTCGACAAATTATCTTTTTGCTGACCAAGTGTTACTAATAGATCTAGTGGCTGACGACTAACAACAAAATACTTACCTAGAGTATCCTCCTGCACTATACCAGTATTCTTTTTGGGCTCCCGCACATTACCATAGATAGCCTCACTTACATCTGCATTATAATAATCAGATTCAATCTGAGCTAATGCCGTTGCTAAGGGTATATTTGATGCGCTATCTTCATAGTTAATAATATTAGGCCATACCACAGCAACAGGTTCTACTATAGGCATATATGCTGTAAGATCTATTTGATAGGCTAATTCAACTTTTTTATAAGATCCTTTAAACTTACGATGCTCCATCTTTTTATTATCTGACATATCAGCTTTTTTACTTTTTGGCGTAATAATCAATTTACCCTCTGGTGTAATAATAAAAGAATAAGGGGTTCTTTTTCCTTTTATAGTTTTTTGAATACCTTTCTTATTTGTTGTTTTACCTTTTTTATCAACTTGTACAGAACCAATATTTTTTATATTTTGAACTATTTCATCTTTTCTTTCATTAACCTCTGCTAATATTTCCTGCAGAACGTCCTGATTAATCTGCTGTTTATCTTCTTTTGACAAACGGTAAGACTGATTAAGAATCTGCTTAGCATCTAAAAGTGCAACTGTACCAATAGCTAAGGGGTCAGCTTGAGGAAATAAATTTTCAAGTTTTGTTTCATAAGCCTTATCAATTGCTACACAATAGGTTGCTGGCACAACACTTTTTAACCTATATAAATCCTCCAGACTTAACTTAGCAAGATATTCTGGGGCATCACCTGTAAACAAATCTTTCTGATTATCATCAAGAAACTTCTTTAAACGCTCTCCATACATTAAACTAGGTCTTTGCTTTAGCAAAACTCTTATATTCATAAGCGTAGATTCAGTATTCATTCCCTGAATAACAACTTTAATCTGTGCATCACTAAGATCATTAACCACATTACCATTCCTACTTAAGGCATAATCAAAACATGGTACAAAGCACGGTTCGTCAGCTGCAATCTGCGTAATAAAGTCAGGTCTAAAAGTTAACACAAATTGTAAGGATTCTTCTTTTATATCTTTATTCAGAAGCTTGCTAAACCACTCAGTAAAATCAGCATTATTCCACTGAAAAATTTTTTTATCGCCAATTGGATACATAACTATGCTACCCTAGTTCACTTACCTATTAAAGGTATAGCACAAATATGAAAAAAATTACGAAATATTATTATCTTCCAAGTCTAGGGCTAGTGGGATTATTCTCCGCACTATAAGGCAAAGCAGATTTAATGTTACGCTTTATTTCAGCAAGCTCATTATTAGATCCAAGAATAAGATTCTTATCACTTAAAGATTTTAATATTCCTATTATCTCTTTTGATTTATCACTATAACTATAACTTTGGCCCACAATATTCTGCGCTAACCCTTTTAGCAATTTACTTACATCACTGCAAAAAATTTTTTCATTATTACTTCCCACTGTCTCTAACTTAAGTTGTATATTAATTTTAGCTATATGTCTTTGTCTTTTATCTGTTTGACGTAAATCCCTAATATACTCACTTAAATCCAGAATTTTTACTGGAGTATTCACAGATCTTTTACGATAATCTTTGTACTTGCTACAATTTTGCGATAGGCTAAGAGCGCACATATATGCTGCTAAGAAATTTTCTGATTGGGATTGCGTTATTAAATCCGCACACATAGAAAAATTTCTGTGACCCTCAGGAAGATTATGCAAAAATTTAGCAATTGTAGGAACAGGATCAACCCCAGCATGGGGATATTCTACAAAATCTTTCAAACTAGGATACTTATTTTCAATTATATTTTGTAACGTCAAAACAGATTGCGAACGCGCTGATTCCTCAACATCATCTCTATATCCTTTAAACACTTTATTGACAGCATCATTTTTTCTCTTAAGATAGATCTCAGCGAGAATATCTAAGGCTGCAAAGGTACTAAAATTAACAATTTCATTTCTACCTTCAGTGGTGTTTATTTTATTCTGAAACACAGAAAGTGACAGTGCCCCAACGAGTCGACGATTATCATCTTCTGCTGGTTTAAAAGCAACACATGCAGGAAGCGAGGCATCAGGAGTAAATACAACATGATTCACAATAATGCTACCATCCTCAGCTATAGTTGTATCGTAATTAATATCAAAGAATTCAGTTGTAGAACCATCTACACCAGGTGCTGAGACATTTTCACTCTTAGCATCCAATACAGGTACTCCGGCAACTTGCCTCTCCACCAGTTGCAACAAACAAAACCTTAATTGTTCATCAGTTGAGCTTGATATATCAGCTTCACTCAAGTCTAAAGGCAGTCTGTCCATTAAGAAGAAAGTACCAAAATCAGAACCTAGTTTATCTTCGTTAGGCCGCATATTAACTCTTACAACTTCCGATACATTATTTCTACTATACTCATTTTGCACAGATTCTATTCTTGCTACAGCATATTTTATATCTTTCGGTTCTTCAATGTCATCAAAATCAATATTAGGCCAAGCAATTGCTTTTGGTACAACCTCGTGTTTTGCTTGCGTAAGATCAATCTCGTATGCAAGCTCAACTTTTTTAAAAGCTCCTTCAAACTTACGATGCTCCATCTTTTCATTATCTTCCATATTGGCTTTTTTTCTTTTTGGCGTAATAATCAATTTACCCTCTGGTGTAATCATATATGAATAAGGAGTATGTTTACCCTTAATACGAATGTCTTCATCGTCTTTTTTATGTTCCTGCTTACCAAGTCTACTCACAGCTGCAGTTTTACCTGTTCCTATTTTTTCAATAATTGCCGCTGAATTTTCTTTTATATCTTTATATACAGCAGCTAATACCTTATGATTAATTTGAGCACGATCATTATCTTGAAAGTCTTTAAAGGTAACACTCTCAACTGATAAATCATCTAAAACATTTTTTAGTTCCTCTTGATATTGCTTCTTCTCTTCATCCGGAAACAACTGCTGTAACCAGTATCTATCTTGAAAAGATTCAGGCATATAGTTATTTAACGCATTCTGAGATATAAACATATGTTTTTCTCTAAAAAATTTAATAAATTCGCTATTATCAATCAATCCTGGTCTATGCTTGAGTAAAGCCAGTATATTATCTAATGTAGAATTATCATCTTTACCTGCTAACAAAGCTAGTTTTTGCTTAGTACTAAGTAAATTAAAAATAGACGAATCTTTACTAATCGCATAATAGCAGTACGCAACAAAATTCTCATCATAAGGCTCTATTTGAGATACAAAATCAGGTCTATGAGTTAAAATCAAATTGATTTGTGATGGTATAGTAATATTAAGATCATCAAAGCGACAATTTGTTTTTGCGTCTGCATACCATGATTTAAAATTATTATAATTAGCAGAAAACACAGTCTTATCTTGTATCTTAAAATTTTCTAAACGCTTGATTGCTTCTGTGATTGCTTTTGGTTCATGCATAAATACAACCTTTTTATTCTTAATATTACTTATAGTACAAAACAGTAAAAAAACATAAATTCATAAACTTAACAGAAAATATAGCGCTATAGCGACCAATAATAGCTAACGTCATGCCTATTATTGCAGTCATACACTAAAAAATATAAAATCGGAGAAGTTTATTGGTAAATTTTATGCAAGCAACTGGATTAACAGTAGTCGAGCTTATTACAAGCGTACAAAATATTCTAAGTAATACTCAGATAAAAAATGATTATGACAAACTCATTGACCAACTAAACATATATATAGATAGTCATTGTTGGCAAACAATACTAAGCAAGCAACCTGAAATTCTAACCATCATTAACCTTGAGTGTTTACCTCATAACAAAGATAACAACCTACAACAGCTTTATGTAAGCTATAAAAAATGTGTACAGAAAATATATATGATAGCCAGTACACTACCCGGGAGCACATGGTTATATATTGAGCAGCAGAAATCTATTTTAAGCAATATTATAATGGAAAAAACCACTGCTCTACCGCACAAAAGTATACAACATATTGATATGGATAATATAACCGGCAATCTAGTAAAAACACACCTAATAGATTGGCCGCAACACAGTAAAACAAATGTACTTATAAGGATGATACTGAATTATCCGCATCATTTTTTAACAGCAAGTATCTACACAGAGTTTTTTAAAAACATAGATAAAAAACACATCTTAGCTATGGAAAATGACAGCCATATTTTTACAACACTTAGTGATCATTATCAAGCCTGTAAACCAGGCATAACAGCAAGCGCACAAGCAAGTATAGTTATCTTCAATAACCTAGAAGAACACTTTAAAACTTTTACCGATACCGATTGGCAAATATTCCTACCTAAAACACCCCATGCACTAAACAATATCCTGGCTTTCTTTTTACTCTCAACAGCAATCAGCACAAACAATAGACCTATAATAATAGGAAATATAGTTAAAAACATAATATACATGCTTAGAAAAAACACTTTCCAAATGGAGCAAACTGAGTGTATAGTCACCATAAATCTTTTAGGATATACCGAATATTACCAACCAGAACTACGCGGCATTGTATTTGCTCTAGAGAGTATTTATGAGGATTATTTCAATAGGTATACAAAAAATCATACTCTAGAAAATCTTAATAAGAGACTAGAGCAATACCCTAAACAACACAGTGATAGTTTTATTGCAAATATTCCCAATACCGCCGACACATTATCAGACCCAGCACTAAGCCTATGGTTTATATGTCAAAAAAAGAGCGTAAGCACTATTTATAAGCTACCTTGTATATTAGTACAAAGCCTATATAAAACAGGACTATTAGACAAAAAACACTTATATAAAAGCATTTATACCCATCATCATACATTTCAACAACAAAGTAAAAATATCGGCAGCTCACATATTGTGAATGGGCTTTTTGAAACACTCAGTAGGCAAGCTAATAATATAAGCATTACAAGGCTGATGCCAATAATCAAAAGCATATTACCAAATACTACTATAGACAGTGCTACAATCCTTGATTGTCTAAATCAGCATGATAGCTGGGAGGACTTTCTTAGTGGCATCACGCAACCGCCCCCATCGCTTGTTACACCTATTTAAAGCTAGACACATAATCAGGTTGATTATCATCAATAATATCTTTGAGTTGATTATTAGGTCTAAGTATTGTATCGGGATTTTGTCCATTATTTAAAACTATGACATCCCTACCAGGGATAGTTTTATATAAGAAAAGATGCCAAAAAATAGCATGGTAATCATAAGCCGTCTCATCAATAGCACGATCACCTATATGTATCTTAACTGGATTAGACATTGGACAGCCAGTTATTGCGCAACGCACAGGTGAATGTATAGAAAAAAATGTATACGCAGCTTCAGTAAAATTATTCTGTCCCTGGTTATTATCCACAGTACTAGCATTATATGCCATTTCCCAGTTATTAGCTTTTAGTATCAACACCCTACCACTTTTACTGTTAACGTAATCACTTAACACATTAGTATCATGAGAGGTTAATAGTGTACGTAACGAAGGTGTAGCTCTATAACCTTCTATACAACAGTCTAGAGTCCAATCATTTATTTTATTCTCTAAATCAGGGCAAACATCTAAAATACATAGTCCTTTTACAGTGCGTGCAAGCGCAGCAATAGTACTTAAACCATCTGTTGCATAACCTGAGCGCATCGGGGCATTCAAACCAGCATCTGTAGCTTTTTGCATAAATACATCAGCATGCTTCTCTAAAAGCTCCATACCCTCTTCACAACTACTTAAAACAGCAAGTACATTACGACCATCATAATAGCGATTTATACCCTCAACAGATAATTTATTAATCACATTTTCATTATCAAGCAAATAAATATTTTCAATATCATCCACTCTTTCTTGTAAAAAAGACGCCTCACCATCAATAGCATTATTAAGAGTATCCGCTGATACTTTATTAAGCAGTATTTCTAGAGCTGTACCAGAGTGATACCGCAGAGCATAACCAGTCAGTATATGTATAGGATGAAAAGTTTGATTACCGAAAGTAAAAGCTGTATTAAGGATATTATCATCAACTAAATTAAGTAATGCTGTATTGTGTATTAATAACTCACACCCTTTGTCAACAAGCAAAAGTGACTGTAAACATGTCATAGCCTGTTCCATACCACCGATAGAAATAGTATAAGCCTTATTAAAAGCTGCTTTTGTTATCTTAGCATGTATGCTCTCATAATGATTTAATAGGTGTATCCCTGCGATACTTGCACACATAGAAGCTATGGGTGGTAAAGACAAAGCATCAGCACTACACAATGTATCACTTGTTATTTTATCTACAAGATAAGGAGATCTAAATAGTACATCATAGCCAATATTTCGCTCACAGTTAAGCAACGCCCTAAGCGTTGATATACCTAAATATTCCTGCATATATTGTTTTGACACATCATACTGATCACAGTCTTTTTGCTCGATACGATGATTAATAAAATCTCTATTAGCCATAGACAAATCACCCACCAAGTACAACAAAAATAATCTTCCTTGTGCCTTACAAGATAAGTAGGTAAACAAACATAAGGCCATTTTAACATCGTCATTATTTAGCAAAATATCTAATATATTCTTTTGAGTGATATTAAAATCATCATTAGATAAGCATATGCTTAAAGCACCTTTTAATTTTTCATCCCACACGGATCAGCTCCACAATTAAACAAGTAGGAATACTATATAATAATTTAGCAGGTGAAAACACAGTATATACTTTAAATTTTTCTTAAATACTAACAAAAAGCAGCTACCATATACAGTAACTATACGAACACAGATATGTTTAGAGCACACATAGCACGGATAGTATTTAACTATTTATCACATAAAAAATATTTAATAATCATTTGATGGCGTTGATGGACGACTTTCAACTGTAGTATTCCCACTATCTTGAGAACCTGATCTAGAACGTAATAGTCCAGGTTGTTGTTTAATTTCCTCTATACGCTTGAGATAGCCTGTCAAATCGTCAAGCACAGTGTTTATATGCGTTGGATCCGCAGAGTGTGTTTCAAGAGCAGCTTGGTAAGTATGAACTTTAGCCTTAATAGAATCCTCAATTATATCTACATATCTATTTATATTTTCATAGAAACTTTTCTCAAGCGCTTGTTCAGGTATAAGATTTCGTATAATTTCTTCAACATAGCTAATAAGTGGCGCAACCACAGAAATTTCAGAAGACAAATTAATTGCTTTCTGAAAATTATCAGACTCATCTTTTAGCAATAAGAAAGGATCAGCACCTTTTTCTATAAGTTTTTCTACAACCAATCCATTGGATTTTTTAATAGCAATTTCTAGAGGGAATTCCATCTTTTTTTTATCTTCAGAGTTAGGATCAAAACCAAAATCAATTAAAGCAGCAACCAATTCAGGATTTTTTGATTGCGCAGCAATATATAATGGGCCACCATATATGCTAGTAATATTCAACCAGTCATCCCTATTTTCTAAAGATTTTATCCTTTCCAAACATACCTGTATAGCATCCATATTACCAGAAATAACCGCATTAATAAGAATAGAAGAAGCGCCAGAAATATCTCTCTGTTCTAGCGGATCAATATGATTTTCTCGACATGCATCAAAAAATTCATTTATCTTTACAGAACCTAAGGGCAACCCACCACCGCTTTTTTTATTAGCTAAAAGCAGAGAACGAGGAACATGTATGACTTTTTTCATAATAAAACCAAAACAATATTATTTTTTTATAGCACAATAATATAAAATACACTGTTTTTTTAATATACATCTATACTAAATAACAATTTATATACCACAGTAGCAAGAAAAGATATAAAATAAAAAACAATAAAAACAGAAACATAGAGAGCATTATACTATAATCTATGTGAGTGTATAATTTTTTAAAAATCATGGCCACTAGTCATCAAAGCAATAATATTCCAACGGTGCAGAGCAACAACACTGATAAGCAGCAATATAATCAATTATTATCAGATGCTGATAAAGCCTTAAGTCACTATATCGAGAGAGAAAAAAGTGATGAAAATGATCCATTTATAGCACAAGGAAAAGAACGTACTGATCGCAACCCTAAGAAGGAATCTGGCGAAAATGCTACTAAAATACTAGAAAAAATATATAACTCAGAACTTAGTAAACCAAATAATTTTAATGGTGTATGTGCAGAACTAATTATGTATATTAAACTTCAAGAATATAAAAGACCACAAGCAAAAAGCATGGCAGCAGGAGCGGGCATTACCGCAGGACAAACAGTATTTGGCACACTAGGAAAGCTGCTAGCAGGAATATTTCGCCCAATTATAAAAATGTTTGCCAAAGAAACAAGTATAAAAGACAACACAATACAAGGAAAACCTATAACAAATAAAGATGCCGCAATAGCAGCACTATCTGACTTATTACCACTACTAAAAATAATGCGCGATGCTAAAGGCGATAGAGAGGGTTTTATAAAAGATCCTACCATTCTTTTACACTTACTACACCCAGGTGCTGTGCATGTAATTGGGGGATCAGCAATCGCAGCTGTAGCAAGTAAAAGTGTCGATTCGATTATAACACCAAAAGCACAGAAGAAAGCTTCACTACTAATAGATTATGTACTAGAAGGTAAAGATAATCAAAATTTCAATGATTTCGAAAAGCAACATCAGAACTCCAACACGAACCCTTTATTAGAAAGTTTAATAAATAGACAGGATGTTGGAAATGAATTCAAAAAAGCAGTAAATGCAAGACTAAAAGAAAAATTTGGTAATAGTAACTTTCTTAAATTTAAAGAGCCAACAGCCGAAGAATATAAAAAGAATATTTCAACATATATTAATATTATTAAGAGAAAAGCAAAAACAGCAAACTTACCACCAGTTACACTTGTTGCACCAGTTACAGAAGTTAAAGCAAATATAAATCCACCACAGAAAGAATTTAAGTTAAGATCATCAGAGCTTGAAGACCAATCAAAAAAAATAAAGGACTGTAAAGGACGAGCAGCTGATATAGAGAGAGAAATGGCAAATAAACAAGAAGTTCGAATTACAAATGAAAATAATAGCGGCGGCCTTACAAGATAGTACAAAACAGGCATATGCAAGTAATTAAGAGCTATACATATAACTATAGTTACTACCAATAGTTTAAATATAGATCTTGGAATATATTAATATAGCCGCAACGACTGCTCATCGTCCAGCTCAGGATCTATCAAAGAGCACAAGTAATCTTTAGATAAATTATAATCATATTGATTGATAATAGCTAAAAGCATATTACTATTATCCATATCATCACAAGTTTCTAAAATATTTTCATTAATAGCAGCATCTAAGGCAAAAGTCATTGGTACAAATACTCTTCCAGAAGCTAATATAAGCTTAACGCAATCTAACGAGCCATCTTCCACTGCTAATGCCCACATTAATAAATTATCAGGCACTTCTATAGTATCATTTGCTAACAACAAAGCTAACAGTTCTACATTAGAGGACTGTACAGCAGATAGAAACAAGCTATTACTATCTATACCTATACTATCTAGAAAAGCAATATTAGCAAGCAACGATTCTAATACATCTTTACTAGCACAGGATAGTAGGTCTAATATATTATTAGAATACTCATGAATACTAAATACTAAGTAATTATCTTCATTCATATTAAAGAAATCATCCAACAACCAAGTATAACCCTTTTCCAGCGCTATCAAAAACGGATGTGTTTTTGCAACAACATCAAGGTTATCATAAAATTTTTCATAATACGCATCAGCCGAAGAACTAAAGAAATAAGCATCTTCACACAAAGACTCAAATGCATACATATCAGCGTAATATTCAATGAATATATGATAGATATCAAACTTTCCAAGACGAAGCATAGCAGCAATGAAAAATCGTACATCTTGATACTTTGATAAATCATCATACGAATCCAGCCCGAAAACTTTGGTAATAAAGATAGCATTAGCATTAGAGCCATTTACAACAGCATAAGAGAGTACTTTCTGAAGTAATATTATTCTATCAGCATCAGTAGTAGATTCTATATTGAATAGATCAGAAAACAAAGCACTACTCTGGCACAGTTCTGCTAAATTAAGAAGCGCCAAAGCTTCTGCAAGCGTATCAGAAAGATAATAAGAAGATAAGCAGACCATATTAACATGGGGCATAATTCGCAGCAAACGTGCTGTAATAGATAAATTAGCGCTATCAAGTGCTAAAGTAAGCGCAGAGACACCCTCCTCTAATTGATAGCTAATATCTATATCTGGATTGGCAAACAAATCGGACACTAAACTATCATTATTATCCTGAATAGCACGCATAAGTGCAGTAAAACCAGATCTATCAACGGCGTTGATATCTAAAGTTTGCAAATTATTACCAAAATACCCTAAGCGATGTGCCATAATTATATTATTTATTATTAAAATACAATTATATCAGCAACTTATAATAAAATCAAACCAATATATTACCTAATATTAACTAACACAGATCAAAAGCAAAATAATATAGAACATTAATATCCGAAAAAGAAAATAAATACAGAATAATTTAGATAAAAAAAAACCGAGCAGTAATAATACTACTCGGTTTTTTCAAGGATAAAAACGTTTGGCCACGACCTACTTTCACACAGGGACTCCTGCACTATCATCGGCGTAAACTGGTTTCACTTCTGAGTTCGGAATGGAATCAGGTGGTTCCCAGTCACTACAGTGACCAAACAAACCTTACATACATGAAATATCATCGCAAATAACACGGATAGGCGCTCGCTTTATTAAGCCTCACGGTTAATTAGTACTGGTTAGCTTCACACATTACTATGCTTCCACATCCAGCCTATCAACGTCGTCGTCTTCAACGAACCTTTAGATGACAACAAGTTGTCATTGGGAAGTCTAATCTTGAGTGAGGCTTCCCGCTTAGATGCTTTCAGCGGTTATCCCTTCCATACATAGCTACTCGGCAATGCTGCTGGCGCAACAACCGAAACACCAGAGGTATGTCCACTCCGGTCCTCTCGTACTAGGAGCAGCTACTCTCAAACTTCCAACGCCCACGGCAGATAGAGACCGAACTGTCTCACGACGTTCTGAACCCAGCTCGCGTACCACTTTAAATGGCGAACAGCCATACCCTTGGGACCTGCTTCAGCCCCAGGATGTGATGAGCCGACATCGAGGTGCCAAACACCGCCGTCGATATGAACTCTTGGGCGGTATCAGCCTGTTATCCCCGGCGTACCTTTTATCCGTTGAGCGATGGCCCTTCCATACAGAACCACCGGATCACTAAGACCTAGTTTCCTACCTGTTCGACTTGTCAGTCTTACAGTCAAGCACCCTTGTATCTTTGCACTCAATGCACGATTTCCGACCGTGCTGAGGGTACCTTTGTGCTCCTCCGTTACTCTTTGGGAGGAGACCGCCCCAGTCAAACTACCCACCATACACTGTCTCCAGCCCGGATTACGGGCCTAGGTTAGAACCTCACTCATACCAGGGTGGTATTTCAAGGATGGCTCCACAAAAACTGGCGTTCTTGCTTCAAAGCCTCCCACCTATCCTACACAAGTAGGAGCAAAGTTCAGTGTAAAGCTGTAGTAAAGGTGCACGGGGTCTTCTCGTCTAGCCGCGGGTACACTGCATCTTCACAGCGATTTCAATTTCACTGAGTCTTGGGTGGAGACAGCGTAGCCATTGTTACACCATTCGTGCAGGTCGGAACTTACCCGACAAGGAATTTCGCTACCTTAGGACCGTTATAGTTACGGCCGCCGTTCACCGGGGCTTC
>CACBGS010000001.1:0-45000 GCA_902538855.1 uncultured Coxiella sp. | reverse complement strand
GATAATTGAGCAAACAGAAGCTATTTCATATGCAACCCAAGACCCCATACCCATTGCATATCCCCAAAAAAAGCTTGCTAACAATATATAAGCAAATACTTTTGGCAAAAGAGACTCAACCGACTTAGCTAGACGCTCATCCAATGCATACAAATCATCCTGAGTTGATGCATGTAAAGATGATTGCACTTTCTTGCTAAACAATACTACAGCCAAAGTTTTCCAACAATCTGATAAAAAATACAATCCAGAAGTTTTTGATCGCATACTATCAAGCAAAATTGATACTAACGAATACAACCATGAAGAAAACAGGGTAACCGCCCAAGCAACACGCAAGTCAATATCTAAATTAGCGCGAGGCTTAGCAGCAGAATCAAACCATAGAACCACACTATTAATAGCACAATAACTAAACAATACAGCAGCATGTAGCCAAACATGCTTTATACATATAGGCAATAGCAATAAACTAAATAACTGTATAGCAAGAGCAGCAAACCTACCATATTTTTTATCCAATACAGACTCTTGCCAAAAGCGCCAACTGCGAAAACATAAAATATTAAATACCAGCCACACACAAGCCAATGCGATTGATTGCTGTATATATAAAGGTATAGCAAATAATCTAACCATTATAAGCATTAAGATAAATGCACTAAATATAAAACAAGCTGTAGCTGAACAGCGCGGCAAATACACTTTGCGATAGCGCAGCAATAAACCAAGGGTAATTCCAGACCAAAAAAGACTAAAGGCAACCGGCAATGACTTATCAGCAAAATAAACCACAAAATCTTGACAATAACCAAATACAAGTATTGCCAAAATAAACCAATAAGAAAGATTATACACCACATTTGATGCCTTCTTACCGCAACAACCCCCGACCTTATTGCTCACTAAATACTACTCCATCACAACCAATACACAAACACAAATAACATCAACCAAACAACATCTACGAAATGCCAATACCAACTCACCACATCAAAAACAACATGCGTATCTTCTGTAAAACGCGATAGCGCTATCCTTAAAGCAACACCAAGTAACATTAATGTACCAAGCGCCACATGCAAACCATGAAAACCGGTAAGAAAATAAAAGATACTACCATATATACCTGAATCAAGGGTTAAGCCGTGATGCTGATAAGCCTCAACATACTCAACAAACTGGCAATATAAAAATAAAACACCAAGTAGCGCTGTGAGCAACTGCCAAATTAAAGCCATATACTTTCTACCCTGTAGTAAGGCCCAATGCGCAACAGTAATAGTCATACCACTGGTTAATAATATGACTGTATTGACCAAAGGCAATCCCCAAGCATACATCGTAGAGACAGGACCTATATAACGTGAAGGATCAGGGGTTTGTAACAACGGCCATGCAGATTCAAAGCTAGGCCATAACAAATAATGCGTAAGCTTACCTCCATGAATATCCCCCGCCAAAGTCGGCACTGATACCGTACGCGCATACCAGAGAATACCGAAAAAAACAGCAAAAAACCAAATCTCAGAGAAAATAAACCAGAACATAGACCATCTATACATTTGATCTGAGAGTGCACGGCCTGATTTTGTAAGCTTTAGCCCATCATTAATAGCACTAGTAAGCCAGATTATAACCACCACAACCAAACCAACTATACCAAATACAAGCTGATACCAAGCAAACATTTGCCGCTGCAATACACCTACAACACCAGTAGCAAACAACAACATAGCAATTGATGCTAGAATAGGCAAAACACTTGGCGGTAAAACTCTATTTGACATTATAGTTAACTAGATAAACCATTATTTCTACGCCCCTTCCTTAAAGAGGACGACCCATTCCCAGAGATCCTAGCAGGCACATAGCCCATAGAGAATGGGACTTGCGATTCTTTCACGCTGAAACTGCGCTTTCTTTGCTTTTTCTTAACGTCATCATAAAATCTTGTAACCATACTATTTGGACGTTGAACCATCTCTTCCATTATGCTAGCACTATCTTCATGATAAAAATTAATTCCTTTCAGACAGCTAGTTACAGCAACAACTGTAGTTGGTGAAGCAGATACACTTCTTTTAAGAAGCCTATCTGATTTTTGATCAGTATTTTGCGCAGAAAAAAAATCAAAAGCCGCTATTTTTGATTCAACATGAGAAATTTTATGACGCTTATTTGGCTCAAAACATTCCGATAAAACCTCTTCATCTTCATGCAAGGTATACAAAGGAAGGTTTACAGGAGAAAGAAAAAGTGGCCTTTCATTATATTCGAGAAAGACAGAACGCCCACCTATAATCCCTGTTGGGCTAGAGCAACTACCTGATTCTCTATATGTATACACTTTTTTTCTAGGAGGCGTCGTAAAACCATCCTGATATTTTGAAACTTCAGATCGAGGCGGCGTACCAACAGCAGATATTGACTTTTTTTGCTGACAATTTGAATTAATATACATAGAATCATCAGCAGCTACCTGAGAGTGAATGCTAGGAGGTAAGGGACGAAGCGGCTTAGGCAAAAGCACAGTTTGTCTAGCACAGAAAAAATTTTTAAAAAAAAACCCTAAAACAATAAAAGGATAAATAATGGCAACAGCTAACTTACACAGGCCTGATTTAAGTTTCACAAACTAGTACATATAAATCTATAAGTTTATATTAATACATTTTTAATATATTTTGCAACTAAAATCAGACTAAAATTTGTTTTTTATCAGCAACTACTTCTGGACGCAACCATAAACAAAACACCCCAGGAATACTTGCTAACACATTAGTAAGAAAAAAAAGTGTAGACAACGCAACACCTGTAGATAAATCATAACCAAAATATGGCTGTAGCGCGACAAAAGTGAATTCACGCGCACCTACCCCACCAACACTTATCGGCAATACAGATACTAAAGAAGATAAGAGAAACACTGAGAGATAACTAGAAATATTATCCACGACATTAATTGCATACAGCAACCATAATACAGTGAGCACTTGAGTGAACTGCATTAACAGCGCTTGCAAATTACTAGAGAAAAATATGGATAGAAATCTTTTAGAAAATAAATACTGTACACTATAAGCAAGTGGCCATGTTACCGCCACACCCCACCAAGACAACTTTGATACCAAGGATCCCATGGAAGTAGTGATATTTGCAAGTAGTAAAAACATAATCCATAACAAAGCCACTAAACCACTTAACCTATCAGCCAAAGTTGCCATTAATAAGTCTTTAGCATGGACATCATAATGCTTCTGCAACCAATAAATTTTATAGCCATCTCCAGATATACCACCAGGCAAGCATAAGTTATAGAACATACCCATATAATACAGCTGTATATTAAGTAAATGTGGTAAATACAGCCCAACCTGACTAAAAAACAAATGCAACCTATAGGCAGCAATCCATCTTGATAGGCTATACATAGCCATGGCTAGTATTAACCACATCACCTTAACCTTAACAGCAAGTTGTGCAATATACTGCCAATCTACTTTAGTAGATACCCAATATAAAGACCATATACTAAAAAGTATTTTAAGCAATAACACAGCGTAACGCTTTAGTAGCATCATGCACCCTTACTAAGAATAGTTTTAATCACATAGGGCTTCTTTTGCTGAGACTCATAATAAGTACGCATCAACACTTCTGCAACCAAGCCAAATAGAATCCACTGTACGCCGAATAAAAACAATATACCCGCATAACCTAACCAGCTTAAACCAATGGCATTAGAAAACAAAGACAACATCACACATAAGACAGCCAATAAACAGTTAATAAGACCCAAGCCTGCAAACAGGTGCATTGGTTTTAGGCTAAACTTCAAAAAAAACACCAACAAAAATAGATCAGATAACACAGCAAAAGCTCGACTACCTACCCCTCTAGTAATACCAGCATCATACTTTGAATCACCATGCTTTCTTTGATGATGTCGCACTGGCATTTCTATAATATCAGCACCATACAGCCTAGCCAGCACAGGAATAAACCTATGTAGCGCACCATATAAACAGAGATTCTTTGCAACATCCTTTTTAAAAACTTTTAGCGTACAACCATAATCGCGTATATTTACACCTGTTAGTGCAATTATCAGCCTGTTGGCACACCAGCTAGGAAAAGTTCTAAATCCTTTATC
This sequence comes from uncultured Coxiella sp., assembly GCA_902538855.1. Taxonomy (GTDB): domain Bacteria; phylum Pseudomonadota; class Gammaproteobacteria; order Comchoanobacterales; family Comchoanobacteraceae; genus CACBGS01. Next base: position 40,844 of record CACBGS010000001.1, on the reverse strand, counting down.
TTTACGCTTCTGCCGGTAGCCTGCAACCACATCACATTGCTTAGCTTGTAATTTATCTAACATCTGCGGAATATCTTGCGGGTCATTTTGTAAATCCCCATCCAAAGTGACTACATACTCAGCTTCTGCAGCATCAATACCTGCTGCCATAGCAATGGACTGGCCATAATTACGATTCAGAGCTATTAGCTTGGTTGCTTTATCCATATATTGTTCAATTTTTGCAACCGTCTTATCGGTAGATCCATCGTCTACCAAAATCAATTCATAATCTACTTTCTTAGCTAAAGCAGCAGCCACAGCTTTAATTAAAGGACCCACATTATCTTGCTCATTCATAATGGGCACAACTATAGAGATACTCATACATCCTTACCTAATCATCTGATTCAATGCGCAACAATATAACACCATTTTTCTCAAAAAGCACTCTGTACTTACTAAAGTCAGACTGCAACCATGATTTAGTTAAGACAACATCACCCGGCTGTGGCGCTGTTCTTTTGGGAATACTAGCAGTATAAAAAGCAAAACTTGGAAGATGGGCTCTATACATAGTCACAGGCCAAGCGTTTTGCTTAGCTAGTTGCGCCGCTTCATACACAGGCACTTGCAACACCATGGCTATACGCGGCATTAAGAGCATATGCAGCATAGATAAAGACCAAAGCACCACCAATAGCTGACGCCATATTCGCATAAAGGGCAAATACCACATCAACACCAAGAGTAAAAATGACCCCCACAGATAGTATAAAAACGCCCATGAGAAGACTTGACGTAAGGCTGGCAAATAATATGATAGTAATGGCGAGCTAGACCAGGTATCAATAATATCAAGCACCCAAGGAATTGCAGAGAGCAAAAGCACCAAGAATAATAGTGGCAATAAAATAAAACGGCTTTGCTGTAGCATTTGCTGTGCATAAACTGCCATTAATATGATAATAGGCGTATATGCATACACAACATAATGCGGCAACTTAGTTGAAATTATTGTAAAAAAAGCAATTACCGACAATGCCCAACAAAGTAAATAACGCTCCCTATCATTAGCAATGATCTGCCGCCAACTTGTCAAAAAACTAAGCAAACATCCACTAAAAGGCATCAAACCAAGGACAATCACCAAAAGATAATACCACCAACCTCCTGAGTGTGTCTCCATCACCGACAGTGCTCTATTTAAATTATGCTGCCAAAAAAAGCCCTCAATAAAATGCCAACCTTGATCATACAACTCCAATAAATACCAAGGCAAACATAGCAATAACATACACAGCCAAGCTTTGGGCGCAACCACTACTGGATAGAACCAAGATCTATCTGACGTACAAAAACTATAAGTTAGCAGAGTAATAATTGGAATAATAAGCGCAATTGGTCCCTTTGCAAGAATACCAAGACCAAACATAGCATAAGCTAATAGTAAATCTTGTTGTTGTCGATGTTGAATAAACTGCCATAAACACAGCATAGATACACAGATACTCATATTGAGTAAAGCATCAGCAATAGCACTTTTAGCTATAATATTAATCTGTAAAGAGCCAATAAAAAACAACATAGCAGTCCAAGCTATATCTTTTGTGTAATAACGCTTTACAAAATTATAAATAGACAAAAGCCATATCGTCGCAGCACAAACAGAAGGTAAACGCATAGCCCATGTATTAATACCAAACACAGTAGCTGATAATGCTTGTAACCAATAAATAGCAATCGGTTTATCAAAGCGAGGCATACCATACAAATAGGTGGTTAAATAATTACCTGAGACCAGCATTTCTCTAGTTGCTTCAGAAAAAGCCCCCTCATCAACATCGAATAAAGGCACCCATGATAATGGAATAAGGGCAAACAAACACCAAAGATAAAACCAGTACGGCTTTTTAAGTGCGCTCATAGTTACCACCAAAGGTATACTTATACAGAACCAAAGTTAAATAAAGCGCACAAGCAATACCAGCAAGCACATCACTTGGGTAATGCCAAGTCAAAGCAAGTCTACTACTTGAGACAACAACAGCGAAAGGCAAAGCAAAATACCCTAAACTAGGAAATACCATACAGATAGCAAAGGCAAAGGCAAATATCACAGCAGCATGCCCCGAAGGAAAAGACATAAAGCTTGCATTATAATGCAACCAATCTGGGTAAAAGCCATAAGTACCATCAAGAAAGTATTGTCCAGGCCGAGCTCGTCCGAGCCACCACTTCAATGAGAAAACTACCACACTCACTAAAAGAACATTCATAAAAACAAAATACCATGCTTTCGCAGCATGACTATTACTAGATCTAAAAAGACTTAACATTGCCAAACAAGGTAACAAATACCACTGCGGCTCACCAAGAATATCTAATACTCTAAAAAAGTATTCTACCTCATAAGTAAAGGGTTGCGCAGAGAAAAACTCCACCCATGACTTATCAGCAAAATGATAAAAAATAAACGATGCAAAACAGAGCAAAGCAGTGACTACATACTGCAAAATAAAAAAAGATCGCTTCACGTAATATTGCCTAAACTAAGAGCATTATCAGTATAATAAGAGCTATACCATGACCATAATTTTGACACACCCTGCTCTAAAGAGACGGTTGGCGTATAAGCAAAATCGCGCTGTAAGTTGGCGGTATCTGCATGAGTGGTATTAACATCTCCTTTACGCATTGGCGCAAACACTCTAGTAATTTTCTTACCACTGACCTTTTCTAAGGCATCGATAAAATCAGTAAGCTTAGTTGGTTCACCTCGACCGATATTATAGATTCTAAAAGGCACATTAGATGAATCAGGTCGTGGCTGAGCTGCATCCCAAGCTAAATCTCGTACTGCTGGCTTATCAAGAACCAAAAGCACACCTTTAACTATATCATCAATAAAAGTAAAATCTCTAAACATATTGCCATGATTAAAAACCGTAATAGGCTTATCATCTAACATATTTTTTAAAAACAACATCGGCGCCATATCTGGACGCCCCCATGGCCCATAAACGGTAAAAAAGCGTAAGCCTGTAGTTGCCAGAGCAAAATTGTGACTATAACTATGCGCAAAAAGCTCATTAGCTCGCTTAGTAGCTGCATAAAGTGAAACTGGATGAGTTGAAGCCTGCTCAGTGTTATATGGATAACTACGATTTGCCCCATAGACCGATGAACTTGACGCATACACACAATGACCGATACTATGAGCACGGCATCCCTCTAATATATTCAAAAAACCAGTAATATTAGCATCAACATAATCATGTGGTGCACGGAAACTATGGGCCACCCCTGCTTGCGCTGCTAAATGACAAACAGCATCAAATTTCTCATAAGTGAATAATTGTTGCATCGCAGCAGTATCAGCACAATCTAATTGCATAAAACGAAGATTGGCATAAGCATCAGAAGCAATACAACCTTTCTGTTTATCAATATTATTAACACCTAAATGCTTTAATCTGGCCAACTTTAACTGGGGATCATAATAATCATTGATGTTATCGATACCCAAGACTTTATCACCCCGCGCAACCAAAGCCTTAGCTACATGAAAACCAATAAAACCTGCTATACCTGTCAATAATACCTTCATTTAACCTCCAGAATAGACTTTTTTAGTATAAAGCTAACTAATAATACAAGCAAGAACTATACTGCACAATGCATACTAGTAGTTCCAATTATTCTGCATTTTTTTCCAAGCATTATCAATCTTATCACTAAATAAGAACATAGTAATAGACATATCACCTAGGACTTTAGGGATTGATTTATGCACCGTTAAGGAAGGGGTAATGACCAAAGACTGCTTTGGCTTAATAACAACTTCTTTAGCATTATCAATATAATCAAAATGCAGATATTGCTTAGCGGTATCAGGTGCAGTTTTTGCCACAAGCCTATAGGTCTGAGCAATATCTGAATTATTATGTATTTTCATCTTCACACTAGCTTGCTCACCAGGATACAAACGCATTACCTCAGGCTCAACAACAAAGCTTAAAGGAGTGGCATCTGTAGATACTTGACTACGTAAATACACTGACACTTTTGTATCCGCAGCTACTTGCGTCATGTCTTCTATGACATTCGTAGACATAGCGCCGCCATGTACATGCATAGTTGTACCATTGAGCCAGTAATATAATGGAATTAAAGCAAAAGAACTTGAAAACGCTAACATCCAAAAAATCACTAAACGTATAGCCCATTGTAATTTAGCACTTCTCTTATGCGCAGCAGTATCAGCTGAATGCGTGTCCATGACCATCACCAATAAAGTCCACACCCACATGGTAAAAAATATAAAAAATAGAATGACACCCAACATTAAAGTTATCATCCCAAGAGGATGATGATGTAGCACTTGCACAAAACCAACGATAGCAATTAAAAAGCTAACAGCCTGAAGAAAAGGTATAACACTTTGCCAACTTAGCATTTACTTAGTCCCATAATCGTATATTGCAGCAGTAATTTTTGGCGGCTTTAAAAAGCTATGATGTGGCGCTGGTGAAGCTATTGTCCACTCCAAGCCCCTAGCCCCATCCCACGACCGAGCTTCAGCCGGTCTCTTACGTATTAAACCCTCAATTAAAACATACACAAACAACAACTGCGCAAAACCAAATACAAAGCCACCTACAGAAGCAATCCAGTTAAAATCCGCAAATTGTAATGCATAATCGGGTATTCTTCTTGGCATCCCAGCTAATCCTAAAAATTGCATCGGCAAAAAAGTAAAATTAGCAGCAATAGTACTCAACCAAAAGTGCCAGTTTGCAACAGTATGCGAGTAATGATAACCCGTCCATTTAGGATACCAATAATAAGCACCTGATAATAAAGCATAATACACACCAGTGACAATAACATAATGAAAATGCCCAACCACAAAATAAGTATCTTGATATTGATAATCAGCAGGCACAATACCTAACATAACACCCGAGAGCCCACCAAAAGTAAACATGGCAATAAAACCTACGGCAAACAGCATAGGTGGCTCAAATGTAAGTACACCTCCCCACATAGTAGCTATCCAATTAAACACCTTAACACCTGTTGGCACAGCAACTAATAAAGTTGTTGCCATAAAAAATATCTTAACATACACACTAATACCTGCAGTGAACATATGGTGTACCCAGACAATAAAAGACAAGACACAAATACATAAAATTGCATATATCATCGAAGTTTTTCCAAACAAAGGTTTACGAGAAAAGCTTGGAATAACTTCAGATATAATACCAAAAGCTGGTAAGGCCAAAACATAGACTTCGGGATGACCAAAAAACCAAAATAAATGCTGAAACAATACAGGATCACCGCCTCCAGCAGCATCAAAAAAACTGGTACCAAAATGCCTATCAGCTAACATCATAGTTACTAAGCCAGCCAATACAGGCATAATAGCCAGAATTAAAAAAGCTGTTACAAACCAACACCAAACAAAAATCGGCAAGTGCATATAATCCATACCAGGAGCACGCATGGTAATAATAGTAACAATAAAATTTAGCGCGCCCAAAATGGAAGATATCCCCAACACATGAATGGACAGTATCATATAATCAGTACTAGGAGGACCATATACGGTTGATAATGGAGCATAAAACGTCCATCCCATATTAGGCGCACCACCTTGCATAAAAAGAGTTGATAGCATGAGATAAAAAGCCACCGGCAATAACCAAAAACTCCAATTATTCAGTCTCGGAAAAGCCATATCACTGGCACCAATCATCAAGGGAATCATCCAATTAGCAAACCCAGCTAAAGCAGGCATTATTGCACCAAAAATCATAACTAAACCATGCAATGTAACCATCTGATTGTAAAAGTTAGGATCAATAAATTGCAGGCCAGGAGCTGAAAGCTCCGCTCGTATAATCAGCGCCATAAATCCAGCAACAAAAAACATAAGTAAGCTAAACCACAAATACAGGGTTCCAATGTCTTTATGATTGGTTGTCATCATCCAACGCAGACACCAATCCACCCATGACACACCGCTGATCTTCTGCACCGACTCACTCATTCAGATACCCCTCTACATTTCCGATTAAGATATCAGGTCAACAAGCAAGCTTCAAGTACTCAGACCAAATGAAGCACCGCAGAGAAAAAAAAAGTTAGACCAATAGCACACATATTGACGCTGGGCAGTCTACTATCGGAGTATTAATACATCAACGCCGCTGCTGTTTTTGCTGTTTTTGCTGTTGCAATTGAACCCATTTCTTATAATCAGCAGCTGAGCGCGCATCTACTACGATAGGCATATAGCCATGCTGCATACCACATAATTCAGTACATTGCCCCCTATATATACCAGGCTTTTCAATATTAACCCATGCTTCATTAATATAACCAGGAATACAGTCTTTCTTAATACCCAATTCAGGCACCCACCAGGAATGATTAACATCATTAGATGTGAATAACAAACGTATTTTTGTATTCACAGGAACAACTAAGGGCTTATCAACTTCCAATAAATAGTGCGGACTCTTTGGCTCTGTACCACGTATCATCCCAGGTGTACTTTTTAAACTACTAAGAAAATCTATACCTTCATCTAAATAGTCATAGCGCCACTTCCACTGTATACCACTAATTTTTATATTCATTTGCGGCCTAGAGGTATCATCTAGATCAAACATAACCCATACAGTTGGCACCATCATTATAATAACTAGTACCAATGGAATTACTGTCCATATCACTTCAATAGTAAGACTTTCATGAAAGTTACTAGCCACCGCATTTGGTTTTTTTCTAAAAGCAAAAATTGCATAAAATAAAGCGATAAAAACACCAACCGCAATAAATAAACATATGTAGAAAACCATCATATGTAAATCATAAATTTTATGACTGATCGAAGTCACACCACGCGGCATATTAATAGTCCAATCAGCAAAAAGCTGCTTGACCAAAACCATATAAAAAAACACTAAACCACGCATAAACATACCTATATTACCACTTAGAATAATTCTTACCTGGATCAGCTACAGATTGTAACATATATTTTACAATAGCAATAATCTGCGCATCATCACAGTCCTCACAACCACCCATGGGCAGTAAGCAACCACGAAGATCATCACTTTGTTGCTTACCTGAAATCACAGCTTCAATCAAAACATCCAAGCTAAGTTGTTTCCGCTCTACCCAATCTTGGGGATATGCAATTCTTGGCGCATCAAACTCACCATGCACATGACAACTTGCACAATGCGCCACAAACAGCTCCCTACCATCTTCCATGGTATACCGCTTTGGCTTTACAGCACGCCGCACATCAGGTTGAATTGAGGTTTCAGCAACCGAGTTTAAAGACCGCGATAAAATATAATCAACAGCAGCTCTAACAGCATCATCTGGACAAGTCTCATCATCTGGACATAAACCTTTTGCAGCCATAACGCCAACACCAGCAATAGCACTATTATAGAGACCTGTGACCCCATTAGCCATACGTGCCTGCCAGCTGATATGATCTCCTATTTTTGGTGCCCCAGCAGAACCAACATCATGACATTGCGCACAATAACCCTGATAAATATGCATCCCTAAAGCTGATGCATCATTGCTAAGTATCGGTACTGCAGGTTGCGTTGTTATTACCTGGGTAGTAGATTTTATATAAGTGCTTATTGCCATTAAATCCTCATGGTCAAGATGCATTAGGCTATCATGATTCACCTGTCGCATAGGCCCTTGTATTTCTCCTTTTCCTCCAGGCTTTTTATTTTGTGTAAACACTTGCAATAATTGCTGCTCTGATACATTAGATAAGCTAGTTCCTGTTATATTTGGAGCATACCAACCGTCAACATAATTACCGGTATAAGCAAGGCGTTTTTTTGCCACCCCAGCAAAATTCATAGGCGTATGACACATACCACAGTGGGCCAAACCTTCAACTAAATAACGCCCCCTATTCCACAGTTCTGGCTGTGTAGCATCCTTTTGTAGGGTCCCACTATCTAAATAGAAGAAAAACCACTGCCACAAATACTGTAACGACCTGATGTTAAACGGGAAAAATATTTCATGCTCTTTATTTTCTTGCTCAGATATAGGGACACGCTCCAAGTAAGCCTTAATAGCTAAGATATCCTCATCACTGGCCTTGTTATAATATACATATGGAAAAGCTGGATAATAAGGCAAACCATCAGGACGTATACCATGGCGCATAGCTTTTAAAAACTGCGCATCAGTCCAGCTACCAATACCATTTTGCTTATCAGGGGTAATATTAGGTGTATAAAAAGTACCAAAAGGCGTTACTAAGGCTAAGCCACCAGCAAAAGCAGCACCTCCAACCTGCGTATGACAAGCAATACAATCACCAGCCTTAGTTAGATAAGCACCGCGTTGCACTTGAGCTTCATTATTCTTTTTAGGCGCAGTAAGCTCGGGATATTCAGCATAAACTTCATCCTCAGCAAACAAAGATAAGCTCAATACAAAGCTAGCGCCTACCAACACCAAAGCTAACAGACTTTTATTCAACCACGCAGCCACAAAAAACCGTCTATAACACCATTAATATAACTGTGCTACTGTAGCGCAGTTATCAAAGTGCTGCAATACTAAGGCTTGCAAATATCAAAGGAATAGCTCTATACTATGCGCATGAGAAAAACTGCTATAGCCCTCATTGTTGCCATGAACCAAAACCGCATGATAGGCGTTAATAACACCTTACCGTGGTCTCTGCCAAATGATCTTAAATATTTTAAGGCACAAACGCTAGATCACGCTATCATTATGGGCAGGAAAACTTTTGATAGTATAGGCAGGGCTTTACCAAAAAGACACAATATAGTTATCACTCGCAGCAAAAGCTGGAAAAAGCCAAACACTTACACGGTAGACAGTTTAAAATCAGCCATTAAGTTAGCCGATACTCTTTGCAATAAGAAATGTCATTTTGTTATTGGTGGTGAGAGCATTTATGAACTTGCACTACCCCTGGCAAACAAATTACACATCACCTTAGTTGATAATAAACTAGCAGGAGATAAGTATTTTCCACAAGATATTACGCAACTCTGCCAACAAGGGTGGACCGTACAATCACAAGTCCACCATCAAAAAGATCCTCAACATGCATATGATTTTTGCATATATACTTTAACTAGATAAAGCGCTGAGAGTATTTTGTCGCTGCTCAAGAACAGAGTCTTTAAGCTTCTGTACACGCGCAGTTGTCTTATCTGTAGGTCGATGGATAACTGAATTTAGTAGTTCCAATACCCGCTCAGACTTTTGGTTACAATATAGTACGATATCAATCGGCGCCTCAGAATTGGTCATCTTCGCAAGATTCTCAGGCATTGTAGTTTGATCAACGGCACCCATACTAGCACAGTCTGAGATAATAAGTGTAGAATCACCCATAATCTCTCTTATTTTACCCAGCCAAAACGGATCATAACTAGCAATAGGTGCATCCATACACTTGCCGGCATTGGTATAACACACATGCGCAGGCATCACCTTTTTCAGTTCACCAGGTAGCGACCCATAAGTTGCTTCTGCCCATGCCAGCACCTCAGCATGATCTCTATTATCTCTAGGTATAGACACATGAGAATCTGCATCTGCAGCACCATGATCAGGAAAATGCTTCAAAGCAATTTGTGCAACACCACCTGCAATTAAACCATGAGCTTTATATTTAGCCAATGCCGCAACATCCTCAGAATTATGACCAAAAGATCTTGCTATTCCAGCAATAATCCAAGATGAGGCCACAGTCTCAGTAGGCGCTTTAACAATAGACTCTTCAGCCACGACAGCATCTGAGCTAGCACCTGGGGCTGCATCAAAAACTGTCTGCGTGCCTGCATCAGCCGCAGGCCTTGAAAATGGCGCTATATTTTGAGGATTACTATCTAATACAGTTGCTAACGGAGTGATACCATAAGCAGCAAGCTGTTTCGCTATTGTATAACCTGCTTGATAAGCCATTTCTAAACCCTTATCAAGGTTTTCGTTATATTGTTGCTGTATTGTCCACTGACTTGGCACAGGAGGAAAATCATCATGAGGACAACGCCAAACACCCTGACGCAACTGAGTACCTATATCAAAACCTTCATTATCAATATCAATAATCAAATCAGGCTTAACAGCTCGCAGTTTATCCACAAGAGCTGCTAGTTGCTCTGAAGAGGCAACATTTCTCTGAAATAAAACAACACCAACAATTGCTTCATGCTCAAGCATCTTTAATTCTTCAGTACTAGGCTCTAACCCTTCTATACTAACACTTAAATAACCAGCAAACACAGGCTTTTGATCTACAGAACCATACATCATTTATTCCATTTTTTGGTAAAAAATCAATCTAACACAAAAAAAATTAAAAAAAAAGCACCTAGCCTAACGATGACCTTAATGAAAAATAAATCAGCATTTCAAAATATGATAAAAAACGAAAAACATTATAAAAATAATGACAAAAACGTGTAAAACCATAAAAAAATGAAACTTTTTTCAAAAAAACCGCCTTTTATTCATAAAAAACTTGCAGAATGGTCTCGAATGCACTATTTTGCTTTTAATACCGGAAATAAGCTAACATGAGTAAAACACTAGTCATCGTCGAATCACCTGCAAAAGCAAAAACTATAAAAGGCTACCTAGGCAAAGGCTACCAGGTACTTGCATCTGTTGGACATGTGCGCGATCTCATCCCAAAAGAAGGTGCTGTAGATGTTGATAACAATTTTGCTATGCGCTATGAAGCCATTAAAAAAAATCAAGACAACGTTGACATAATAGCCAAAGCTATGAAAAAGTGTGACACACTACTGCTAGCTACCGACCAAGACCGTGAAGGTGAAGCTATCTCATGGCATTTAAAAATATTACTCGAAGAGAAAGGCCTGCTCACTGACAAAACCATTCAGCGTATTGTCTTTAACCAAATTACTAGAAAAGCTATACTAGAAGCTGTAGCCCAACCAAGAGAATTAGCCCAAGAACTTATTGACGCACAACAAGCAAGGCGTGCCCTAGATTATCTCGTTGGCTTCAAGCTATCACCACTATTGTGGAGAAAAATACGTACTGGCCTCTCCGCTGGTAGAGTGCAAAGTCCAGCACTTAGAATGATATGTGAACGAGAATTAGAAATTGAAAAGTTCGAAAGTAAAGAATACTGGAGTATCAACGCTAAATTTACCAGCGATGAGCATAATATCAATGCTAAATTAACCCATTTTGAACAAGATAAAATCAGTCAATTTACAATCACAGACGAAGCAAATGCAAGTAGTATTGTAAACAAAATAAAAGCACATCCTGCAAATGATTGGCAAATAAGCGATATCAAACAAAAAACCAAAAAGAAAAACCCACCCGCACCTTTTATCACTTCCTCACTCCAACAAGAAGCTGTCAAGAAACTTGGATTTACTGCTTCAAGAGCCATGCGTGCAGCACAGCAACTTTATGAAGGCATAACAGTTGATGGCACCCAGTTAGGTCTTATAACCTATATGCGTACCGACTCTGTACATATAGCAGATGAAGCTATGACTCAGATTCGTAGTTTTATTGAAAAAAAATATGGTAAAAACGCCTTATGTGCCGGCATCAGAGCTTTTAAATCTAAAGCAAAAAATGCACAAGAAGCTCACGAAGCTATCAGACCCACACAGATACATAAAACACCTGAATCATTACAAGATGCACTAAGTAGCGATCAATTGAAACTCTATCGCATGATCTGGCAACGAACAATGGCCAGCCAAATGGAATCAGCAACTATTGATCAAGTGAGTGTCGATATCCAAGCTGGAGATCTTGCAACTTTTAGAGCGACAGGAAGCACCATACGCGATCCAGGATATCTACGGGTTTATCAAGAAGGCCGTGAAGAAAATGAAAAAGATGACACAGCAGAGAGTTATCTACCTAATCTAGAAAAAGGCCAAAAGCTCTTGTGTGCACAGATAGATCCAAAACAGCACTTTACCGAACCACCGCCAAGATACTCTGAGGCCTCTTTAGTAAAAGCACTTGAAGAATACGGTATTGGTAGACCTTCTACTTATGCCAGCATCATATCTACATTACAAGCTAGAGATTATGTACAATTAGAGAATAAACGCTTCCACCCTACCGACGTTGGCCGCGTAGTAAATAAGTTTTTAACTAATTATTTTACCAAATATGTAGATTATGATTTCACTGCAGGGCTTGAAGACGATTTAGACGCTATCGCAAGAGGTGAGAAAAACTGGCAACCGCTATTAGCAGATTTTTGGGAACCCTTCTCTGAAAACCTAACTAAAACTGATGAAACCGTTAAAAGAAAAGACATCACCGAAGAAAAGCTTGAAGAAAATTGCCCCAAATGCGGTAAACATCATCTTGTTAGCAAACTTGGGCGCAACGGCCGCTTTATCGGCTGTAGCAACTATCCAGAATGTGATTACACCAGAAGTTTAAATGAAGATGAAAATAATGAGGAAGGCGAAACTGAAAAACCAGAAAGAGATTGTCCTAAATGCGGTGAAGAACTGGTTTACAAACAAGGAAAATACGGTAAATTCATAGGCTGTAGCGCCTACCCTAAATGTAAGCATATAGAATCATTAAATAAACCTGAAGACACTGGGGTTACCTGTCCACTATGTAATAAAAATACTCTTAGCAAAAGAAAAGCACGTCGTGGTAATTTCTTCTATTCCTGCCAAGGCTATCCAAAGTGTAAATATATTGTTTCACACCCACCTTTAGCACAGGCATGTGAAGCTTGCGGCTACCCTATTACTATGCACAAAACCACAAAACGTAATGGCGAAGAAATAGTTTGTCCTGAATGCAAACACAGCATCCCTTACACAGCAGCAACAGAATAAAAGTATACAAAAACAGTATTTCATGCTAGCATGTGCTCCATGAAAATAGCCATTGTAAAAACATCAGCGCTAGGTGATATTATTCACGCAAGCTTTGTGCCCATGTTATTAAAAAAGCACATGCCTGATATACAGATAGATTGGGTAGTAACACAAGATCTAGCTGAAGTACTCGATGATCATCCATATATAGACAATATCATCAAATTACCGTATAGATCACAAGCACTCACCTGGCCAACTTTAAAAGGCCTATGGCAATTCGCTAAAAAATCACATCAAAATTATGATTATATATTTGATCTACAATCATTACTTAAAAGTGCTTTAATAAGTTTTTTATTACCAGGAAAAACCGTTGGCTTTACTGCCCAAGGTTGTCGCGAAAAACTGGCCAGTATAAGTTATAATAGCAAACACAATATTGCTTATAGCGATAATATATTTAAAAGAAATCTATATTTATTCAAAGAACATTTTGCAATAGATCTTGATAAACATAAAAATACAGCAAGCACAACCAAACACCTATTCTATGCAGAAAGTGCCTATGAGCAAATACAAAATTTCTTAATACCGAATAAAAAAAATATACTGCTCATACCAGGTGCAAGCACAATGAAAAAAGTTTATTCATGTGCACGTTACGCAAAACTTATTGATACTACTGCAACTAAATCACATCACTTTATTATTGCCTGGGGTAACAGCAAAGAAAGAAAACTTGCCTTAGAAATTGAAAAACAATGCCAACATTACAAACCATTGATACTACCAAGGCGCTTGGAATATAATCATCTCAAAGCCTTAATTGATAATGTTGATCTAGTCATTGGTTCTGATACAGGACCAGTACACATGGCCTGGGCATTAAATACAGCAAGTATAGTACTTTTTGCAACTAGCAATCCTGCCAGCGCTGAAAGAAACCACTTAAACACCAGCATAAACAAAGCGATATCAGCCACATCTATGCATACTATAAGCACTAAAGCCATCTTAACACAAATGCAAAACATCTTACCAAGCTAAATGCAATTTGACATAGCTAAATAGAGTGGTCTACAATGCAATCATTTTAAACGGACTAAAATGGACACCAGCAATAAAAGAAACCTACGTAATATGCCAAGACGCAAGAAAAAAACCAAAACAGAAGCCTCATCACTAGAAGACACTGTGGCAGAAGTTATTAGAACAAACAATTTAGAACAAGGCATTACCGACCTAAGCAATGCTTTACTCAATACCGAGTTAGACCCATTAACCACGCTAAAAAAACTAGATGAACTAGTAGACGCCTATACAATTAACCAGCTACCAAATACATTTTTACAACTTTGGTCAGCAACCGTACAAAAATGCACAACCCACACTGAACAATTTAATATTCTATGTGAGACTAAAAACACATTTAGCGTATTTAGTAGTTTTTATAGTACTTATAAAAATACAACAGATCAGACATATCAAGGCTTTGATACTTTAGCAGGTACAATAAGTGGTTTATCCATAATTGAATGGAGAAAACTATTAAAGAACAAAAAAGATAGCCTAAGCATACTGGTTAAAAACAATAGCTCTGATCTAGAATGGCTAGTTACGCACAACAGTATAAATGCATTATCAGAATCTATATTTAGTAACTGTCTAGAAAAAGATGATAATTTCTTAGAAACTATTATCCGCTTACTTAACATGACATCGATAAATGAAAACTTATATGCAAAAATAACCACTTTTAGTACTCGTATTACTACCGAGCATTGGTTTCAAGCTCTTAGCAATAACGCCGATACTTTATTAGAGGAAATCTACAGGCTACATCAACGAAGACCACTAACAGTTTTTGAGAAAAATGAACCAAAGTACCAAGGAAAAACACACAAAGATGGTATTGCTGCCAACAACAAACTTAAAGATAGCTTTGTTACACATCTACAAAATTTTTCAGAATCACAGTGGGTACAACTACTAACACCAGTAATTGATCCAATTAGCGCAAAACACAGGGTTGGTATATTATCGCCAAGTATAGAAATTTTTCTATTCTTTGAAATAGATAAATGTATTGCAAAACACATACCCAACCTGGGCTCTGAAGACTTAAAAAAAATAGAATTATTCATGTATGAAGTTCTAGAAAGCCTGCAGGCAAATACCAATAAATCAGAGCAAATAGTAAACATAGCAGCCAATAATACAAATATAGATACCGTACTCATAATACAAAATAGTTTGAGTAAAATAGGATTAAACAACAGTAGTTTTATATAAAATAGAAAGGAGACACACATGCATCCTTGTTTATTCCTAGACCGAGACGGTATTATCAACGAAGATTTTGGCTACGTACATCGCAGCCAAGATTGTCAATTCTGTCCTGGAATATTTAAATTATGTCGTTATTTTCAAGATATGAATTTTAAAATCATCGTCGTTACTAACCAATCGGGTATAGGTAGAGGCTACTACAGCAGCAAAGACTTAGAAGTCTTCACAGACTATATCAACAAACAATTCCAACAACGAAGTATACATATTACCCATACCTACTTCTGCCCTCATCTTCCCGAGGATAATTGTGATTGTAGAAAACCAAAACCAGGCATGTTACTTAAAGCACAAAATGATTATCAGATAGCAATGCATAAGTCTATTATGTTAGGAGATAAGAAAAGCGATGTTCTCGCAGGCAAAGCCGCCAACATAAAACACCTTTACTGGCTGAATAAAGAAAATAAAAAAATGGATGGTTGTTATAGTATTAACAATTTAGAACAAGTTATTGAGCAATATGCACATGCTGTTGCGCACACATAACATAGGCATCAATCGCATCACACATAGCATGATACAATAGCATATGCATCTCCTGTATCCGGGCGGTATCCATAGCCGGTACCAGTAATACATGATCACATAAAGGCAAAGCCTGGCCTCCATCCTTACCAAGAAAACCTACTGTATTACAGCCAATAACCTTAGCTTGTTTCAGTGCAGCAGTAATATTAGCACTGTTACCACTGGTTGATAAAACCCATAATACATCTTCAGGCTTAGCTAAAGCAGCTACCTGACGAGAGAACACCTCATCATAATGGTAATCATTAGCTACAGCAGTCAATATTGAAGTATCTGTAGTCAAAGCCAGGGCAGCTATAGCTGAGCGCTCACGCTTAAACCTTCCTACCAACTCAGCTGCTATATGCTGTGCATCAGCTGCACTACCACCATTGCCACATAATAATAGCTTACCACCACGCTCATAAGCCTGTAATAAGCACTGCAGAAAAGCATTAAACTGCGGCTCTAAGCTAAGCAAGTCTGCTAGCACCTTTTGATGTGCAGTTAAATGAGCAGCTAACTTTGTCATTAAACCCGCTCCACTTTCATTTTATTGATTATATTGCTAGTACTTTTACCCTGAACAAATGGTAAAACTTTTGTCTCAGCAACCAAATCAGCACCAATAATCTCATCTCTTGCATAGTCAGCACCTTTTACAAGCACATCAGGTACTAACTTCGCAATAACATCATATGGCGTATCAGTATCAAAACTCACAACTGCATCAACAAAGTCAAAAGCAGCAAGCATTTGCATTCTATCTGTTAAACTATTAAGCGGCCGTGAAGGACCTTTCAATTTACTCACAGAAGCATCTGAATTGACAGCAACTATTAAAAAAGCACCCAGCGCCCTTGCCTGTTGTAAATAAGATATATGGCCTACATGTAATATATCAAAGCAACCATTGGTGAATATTACTTTACCACTAATATTTTTAGTTACACGTGCTAATACATCAATAGATACCAGCTTATTGTTTTTAGATAACTTAGTCGCACAAGCAAACACATCTGACAAATTCATAGTCGCATTACCCACATGACATACTGATTGTGCTGCTGTCATATTTGCCAAAGCCAAAGCTGACTGCATAGCCAAGTCTTGAGAGATAAAATAAGCCAATGATGCTATAAATGTATCACCAGCCCCTGTTACATCATACACAGCGACTGAACCCACTGTATTATGCTGATAATGCTCACCATCATAAGCAGCAACACCATCCTCTGATAGAGTAACCACAGCATGACTTAACTGATAGCGTTCACGTAAATCAACAAGCGCCTGCTTTAAATCAGCCTTAGTATCAATACGCCTACCTAATACAATTTCAGCCTCTTTTTTATTGGGAGAAAGCAGATAACTACCATTATACTTACTGTAATCCTTACCCTTAGGATCAACCAAAACCTTAACATCATATTGTTTTGCCGCACGTAATACTTGCGATACCAACATATCGCTTAAGACACCTTTAGCATAGTCTGATATCACCACCACATCCATATCCGATATAATATCATGAAAAACAGCAAGTAATGCCGAATTTTCACTAGCACTAAGCGTATGTGTATCCTCACTATCCAAGCGCACCATTTGCTGATGATTAGTGACCACCCTACTTTTAACAGTGGTTCTTCGCTCCTGACTAACGTATAGCCCTTTATGATGAATACCAAGGTCTGTCAGTGCTTGTTTAGACCAATGGCCCCACCTATCATCGCCCACAACACCTAAAAAGTATACACTTGCACCAAAGGCATGACAGTTCATTGCAACATTGGCCGCACCACCAAGTCTAGCATCTTCATGGTCCAGACTAACAACCGGCACCGGTGCTTCAGGTGATAGTCTATGTGCCTTACCATGATAGTAATGATCAATTATGCAGTCACCTATAACCAATATTTTAGAATGCCTAAAATCTTGGGACAACATATTATCCATATAGCAAATATCCTTTTGTAAATAACTAGTAATTAATATTGCTCAATACTCAACATGACTTTATACCATATAGTGTAAAACTACAAGCGAGAAAAGTAATCCTGCAACTGTCAAAATCAATACTCGAGTAGTCCAACATAGCAAAAGTGCTTGCTTTTACAGTATAATCACTGTTAGCATACATAATGAGCTCTATCTAGGTCACTCATGGCAAATCGCAAACACAAAATATCCTGCTTTGTAATAACCTATAACGAAGCTGATCGTATAGCTGCATGTCTTGAAAGCGTGCATAATTGGGTTGATCAATTAATTATTATGGATTCAGGTAGTAGCGATGATACCATAGCTATTGCTAAACGTTATACCGACGAAGTATACAGCACTGACTGGCCAGGATATGGCGTGCAGCGTAACAGGGCCCTAGCTAAATGCAAATATGACTGGGTACTCTACCCTGATGCTGATGAAGTAATCAGTGATAGCTTAAAAACAGAGATAGATACCATTCTTAATACCGATGAGCCTGCCTTTAACTTAGTAAAAATCCCATGGAAAACAATTATGTTTGGCAAAGCATTACACTATGGACGCTATACCGCCATACAAGAGAAAATATTTCACAAGAGTGCCGCAAAGTTCAAAGAAATTAGTGTACACGAGACCCTTGATATCAAAAATCCGAAAGTTTATATCACTAAAGAACAATTATTACATTACAGCTGGCGAGATTATAATCATTTACAGCAAAAGCACTTACAATATGCCATGTTATTTGCACATGAGCGTTATCAGCAAGGCATACGCACCAGCATACTATTTGCCATGCTGAATTTCATCTATAGTTTTTTATGGCAATACCTGATACGTCTAGGCTGCTTAGATGGTAAACGCGGCTTCGTTATGGCCATGACACTAGCACAGTATGAATACCATAAATATGCTGGCATTGTAGCATTACAACTAGACGCCAAAGCAAAACATAATGTCAAATGAGTAGAATGCATGCCATCTCTGCCTTTATCATTTGCAAAAATGAGGCGGATAGAATTAAACCTTGTTTAGAAAGCATAGCTGGCTGGGTAGACCAACTTATTATTATGGATTCTGGTAGCGATGATAATACTGTCAGTATTGCTAAAAAATACACAAATGAGGTATATGTTACCGATTGGCCAGGATATGGCAAACAGAGAAATCGCGCATTAGCTAAGTGCAAACACAAGTGGGTCTTAACTATAGATGCTGATGAGCGCTTATCCAAACAGGCAAAACAAGAAATTGATGACCTCTTCAGTGTCGAACATATAGACTTTAATATGGTGAAATTTCCATGGAAGACTTATTTTCTCGACCAAGCACTACGCTACGGCCGCTTTGCAACACCACAAGGTAAATTATTCAATCAACAGCAAGCTAAATTCAACGACGGTAGTGTCCATGAACAAATCCTAATGCAAGAAAAAAAATGTTGCACAGTATCAGGCGTTTTAGAGCATTATAGTTGGCGTGATTACCAACATTTACAAGAAAAGCACCTTGAATATGCCAATCTTCAAGCATTAGAACGCTATCAAGCAGGCAAGAGATCCAGTATTACTCAGGCATTACTAAGTTTCGCTTACAGCTTTTTCTGGCAATATATTATTCGTCTAGGTTTTATTAATGGCACCCGAGGGTTTATGATAGCCATGACACTAGCGCATTATGAACTTAATCGCTATCTTAATATGGTAAGCCAGGAACTTAGTACACAAGCAAACAGCAAATAAACCATTGTACAAAAACACATACTATCGTATATTAAATACCTAGAAAGTATAAGGAGTTAACTATGCGTATATTGGTAACTGGGCATGAAGGCTTTATCGGTAAGAATATTTATTCAAGATTATCTGCCATAGGCCATGATGTAAGTGGATACGAATATACAGCAGAATACTTTCCACAAGTAGCAAACTACGACTGGGTAATTCATTGTGGCGCCATCTCATCCACCACAGAAAGAGATATAGATAAAGTCTGGGCATGCAATTACAACTTCACTAAAAGAATAATCCATGATTGTCAGCAACAGCAAACACATCTACAATATTCCAGTTCAGCAAGTGTCTATGGGCCCTATCAAAACTTTCATGAAGATGACCCTTGTCTACCACAATCACCCTATGCTTGGAGTAAATACCTTATAGATAAAAAATTATTAGACCAAGGCCTTGATACATTTAATATTCATATCCAAGGCTTTCGATATTTCAATGTTTATGGACCTGGAGAAGAACATAAAGCTGGACAAATGTCACCCGTAAGTAAATTCAGCCAACAAGCACAACAAGATGGCAAAATAACCGTATTTGAACATAGTGAAAAATATTTAAGAGATTTTGTCTGCGTCCATGATGTAGTTGATATTCATGAGAGAATGCTGCAACAACCAGTATCTGGCATATTTAATGTAGGCACAGGCAAAGCCAGAAGCTTTCAAAGTATCGCTGAATGCATTGCAAAAAAATATAAGGCCAGTATTGAGACCATACCAATGTTTGAACATTTAAAAAACCAGTATCAAGCATATACATGTGCAGACATTAGCAGACTCACTGCCATCATTGGCGAGAAAACCTGGCTCAGCCCAGAAGATTACCTGGCCACTGTCAGCACGCCAATATCAAGTGAAATTATTGCCTAAAGAATCCAATCTAGGGTTATAAGTAAAAAAGTCATCCCAATCTTTCTTTGTTAATAAGAAAAATATAGGCAATAACATAGTCGCAGACATTAGAAAAAAGCCATACCAATGGCCACCAATAGTATGTACACCAACAGCAAAAGGCCCGACCATAGCACGGCAAGTAGAAGTGATAGATAAAATAAAAGCATTTTCAGTTGCAGCACGCTGTTTCGAACAATAATGTAAAATAATCATCATAATAGTAGTATTCATAAGACCATCGGCAAACTTTTCAATAAAGATAACCGTATTTATTAATAAAGGCTGCACATAACCCAGCGCCATTATATAAAACCCAACACTTGCTAATAACTGCATAGCAACAAAAGATTGCACAGCACGCTTACGACAATAAAAATCCATACAATAACCAGCTACCATTGAACCTATTATATTAGCGATCGTGCCATAAATATTAAGCCAAACACCAACCTGATCCAAAGATAAATCCAGCCCCTGTATTAAGAAGGGTTGCATCAAGCTACCCAATAGGATCTCATGCCATTTTAAAACAGCAATTAATATTAATACACCTTTGTAGGAGCTGATATATTTACTAATAACCAAGCTAGTATCAGCAGCACCAATCTGTGTACGCTGTTGTTGGATACTCACAGAGAAATCTGTAAACTCAATAAAGAAGTATACTAATAGCGCAATACTAAAAAGAATCACAGCCATTGTTTGAAAAAAACTATGCCAACCAAATCTA
Source organism: uncultured Coxiella sp. (assembly GCA_902538855.1). GTDB lineage: Bacteria > Pseudomonadota > Gammaproteobacteria > Comchoanobacterales > Comchoanobacteraceae > CACBGS01. Next base: position 19,705 of record CACBGS010000001.1, on the reverse strand, counting down.
TCCGCCAAGACAAAACCCAGACCATTGGTAATAAAAAAACCAACCCTATATGCAGCAGAATATGTCGCAGTAAGTGCTGACTGGCGCTGCTTAGGAGTGATAATAATGCGCAAACCATCTAAGATAGTATCCACAGTAGCAGACAGCACACAACCTAACAATAGCCAAAAAAAGAAAGGTTGATAATCAAGTATAGGATCAAAAAAGCTCAACCAAAATAACAGTAAAACTAGAGTAATAGCACTAAGTATAAGAGTATGATGATAATCAAAACTATATTTTAATCTTATATAATCTGCAGCATAAGCCCAAAAAAATCTAAAGGCAAAGGGCAAACCAACCAAAGTCGTCAAGCCACTATACAAAACAGTACCACCAGAGACAGCAATCCAAGCCTGCACAGAGTGGGTCAATAAAGTATGTGGCAAACTACCTAAAAGACCTAGAATTATAAAAAAGAAGTAATAAAAAAACAAAACAATCCTAAACACACACTATATTGAGTGTATATACAATCAATATAGCATAACTACAGCGCACTATTCATCCATTATTAATCATTTCAATTGCAGCAAATTTCTTCTTACCACAAGAAAGCTTTATTACTTTATTCTCAGAAAAATTTGCAACTGTAAGCCCTAGCCCAGCATCATCAACAGTTACCCCATCAAGTTTAACCGCAGCTTGCTGTATTAATCTTCTTGCCTGTGAATTAGAGCCAGCAAAACCACAATCTACTATTATCTTAGTTAATAAATGCTGTTCTTGGCTAGCAAAATCAAGCTTAATTTGAGGTAGATCTTCTCCAAGACCAGCTTGTACAAAAGTTTTTTCAGCAGTTTTTTTCGCAAGCGCAGCCTGCTCCGCACCGTGACACATAGCAGTTTGACAATCTGCCAACATAATCTTTGCTTCATTAATTGCCTGCCCAGAAACTGAAGTCATAGCTTCTATCTGTGCAAGTGGTAATTCTGTAAACAACTTTAAAAACAAAGCCACATCTGCATCACTGGTATTACGCCAAAACTGCCAATAATCATATACCGAATATTTATCAGCATCCAACCATACCGCACCTTGCTCAGACTTACCCATTTTTGCACCAGAAGCGGTTGTAATTAAAGGAGCAGTCCAACCAAATAAGGGCTGCTGTAATACTCTTCTACCAAGATCTATACCGCTAACAATATTACCCCACTGATCACTACCACCTAATTGTAGAGTACAACCATAACGTCGATGCAATTCAACAAAATCATACGATTGCAACAAAACATAATTAAATTCTAAGAATGATAAAGGCTGTTCTCGCTCTAATCTAGCAGAGACACTTTCAAAAGAAAGCAATCTATTAACACTAAAATGCTTACCAACATCACGCAGAAAAGGCACATACATCAATGAATCTAGCCACTGTGCATTATCAAGAATAATAGCATCTGCTGGCCCGTCACCAAAGGTCAAAAACTTATTAAACACCTTGGCAATACCTTGCTTATTCTCTTCAATAACGGCATTTGTTAGTAACTTTCTGGCAGTATCCTTACCTGAGGGATCGCCCACTTTAGTGGTACCACCTCCAAGCAATACAATAGGCTTATGCCCAAAACGCTGTAGCCAACGCAACAACATAATCGTCACTAAGTTGCCAACATGTAATGAATCCGCAGTACAATCAAAACCAATATAAGCACATATAGGCTTTTGGCTGCAATGTTCATCCAGCATAGCTAAATCAGTACATTGATGTAAGAAGCCACGATCTACTAATGTTTGTAACAGTGGCGCCTGCAAGTTATTATCACTCATAATCTAAGTTTCCTAAATTCATGAAAAATCTACCTGGATATACTATAATGAATACATACAATAATAAAGAGAAACTTATGAGAAAAGATAGAGTACTACCATTACTGAAACAGATCGACTTCAGGTTAGCTGAGCTTGCCAGATCTCAGCATGAAGACGAGGTAGTTGCTATTCAAAGAGAAATCATAAGATCTCTAGATAGTTGCATATATTACCTTGAACAAGAAGAAAAAACTATAACCTTTTATACTTGTGCCCATTGCTTTGGCTTAATTAAACAAATAGATAGAGACATCAATGATGATCAGCGACACAATCGTGCCATTAACAATAATATCTATGAAATGCAGAAGACAAGAATTATCCGTAATGTGCAACTAATAAAATCAAAGATACTACCCTTAGCCCTTAAACAAGCTGCTTAGACCTATGACTGCTTATAAACATCGACTAAGTACCAAGTTTTGTCACGTTTTTTACGCCACACCAACTCTTCTTGCATAGACAAAAAGTCTTTAGAACCAGCTACTATACAGCCTTCTTTATCTACTGCATAACGGCGCATAAAAGAGCCAACCCTAAAAATCTTTTTTGTAGCACTATCATAAACCACACGTATGTCACGAACATCTACATCTTCCATAACCCAATGTTCTCCACGCTGATTAGCCAACTCAAACTGCTGTACCCCCTTGAAGAATAGGGATTTTTCAAACCGAAAAGAATTATTACTTGATATAGACTCCGGATCTTGTAACACAGACAACCATTGCTTATAAGACTTATCAATACGTTTTAGCCAACGCTTATCCTGACAAGCATCTAAAACTTTTGCTGATCGGCGTCTAGTCACAAATTCGACAGACATTTCAAAGCATTCATTCGCCTTACCAGTAACCACCAGAGCTAAAATAATATATTTCAGACAATCGCTTAAGCATAATAACAGTGCAGTTGCAGTCTTAGATCTTGGTGTAGACCTATAAGCCCTAACCCGTCTAGTTTTACTTGCCTTAGCCCTATTCATTTCCTTAGCAACCACATTATTACGTGTAGCAGCAGGACGCACCACACCAATATCACATAAGCAATAAGCGCTAAACAACAAACCTAATAATAGTAATAACCAACGTAACTTCTTAACCACAAAAAATTCCTCTTATTGATAACATATCAACTCATACGTATTCTAGCATAGATTTTTCTAACACAAAACTATCTCGAACAATTTCATACTAACTTCATACAAGTAATTAACACAGAACACTTGCAAATTAATCACAAACATATAACAATAAAAACAATGAATAAGCCTAATACCCCCCCAATACTTATACCTGCAAATGAGGCAGGAGATATACTCATGCAAGGAGGCGTAATTGCCTACCCTACTGAATCATCTTACGGCCTTGGCTGTGATGCTTTCAACCGCGAGGCTGTACTCAAGATAGCTAGACTAAAAAAGCGTGACCCTAACAAAACATTTCTAATGCTTATTGCTAATTATCAACAAGCACAGCATCTGATAGCCAAAGATAGTCTACACTTATTAGAAAAAGCCAAAGAGTATTGGCCAGGTCCCTATACCTTATTATTTCCAGCTGCAGACACATGTCCAGAATGGTTACAGCATAAGGGAAAAATTGCCTTGAGAATTACCAGTAATAGCATTGCTAGCACACTATGTAAAACTATCAGTCATCCTATTATAAGCACCAGCGCAAATATACAAGGACAAGCAGCACTGATGCAGGCTGAGGGTATAAAAAAAGTTTTCCCTAATATATCAGCAATAATAGCAGGACAACCAGAAGGAAAAAAACCAAGCACTATCATAGACTTAAATGATAATAAAACCATAAGACATTAAAAATAGACAAATAATACAAAATCTAATAATTCATTAATTGCTTAGCCCTGGGTAGTCACCTAGGATGTTGCTACATTAACAATTTGACTGGAGACATATTATGTTCAGTAAATTACTAACAACTGCTGCCGTAATTACGGTCAGCACAAGCTTATTTGCAGCTGCTCCTTTAATAAAAGATGACTCAGTCGCAAATGAAAAGAAATTTGCTATTGAATTCACACCAGTAAGTAACAAACCAAGCATAGCGGGTATCTATAACATAGATAATATTTTCGCTGTTGAAACTGGCCTAACACATACTTACAGTAATAAATTAGATACTAGGGTTAATAATTTAAATAGCAGCTTTAGCAACGATTATTTATCCACTATCTACACCGGTATACGTGCAACTTCACCTGACCAAATTGCATCAGTTAAGCCATTTGCAATGCTAGGTGCAGGCTATTACTTTAACGGTAAAAAAGGCGTAAGTAATACTGCTAAAGAAAAACTTCATGGTATGGCAAAAGTAGGTGCTAAGTATAGTCTTAATGACGAAACTGATCTTCATATTAGTTACACACGTTACATACCTAATAAGAATGTTACTGTAGCTAAAAATGCTGTAGGTGTTGGTATGAGTTATAACTTCTAATAACACACTTTTTTAATAAAAAAGGCTGCTATATCGCAGTCTTTTTTATTATAAAAAATAATAATTAAATATGATTTTTGGATTAATTTGTACTATAAACTGTATACATTAAACAAACTATTTGTATGCCACAATCTAATCAACCATATGGGCTCTTAGGAAGCGTCTGGGAATTTTCAAAAAAAATTAATGCCGCTGTATCTGATAGCATTATTGATAAATTTGCACATGATAATGTTTATATGCAAGGCAACTCCATATTTGAGAAAATTATAAAACTAATTGGTAAAATTGGTATCGGCCTATCATTCATTGGCTTTATTACAGCCATTTTACTTTGCTTATCTCCAGAAACTGCAGCAATTCATGCCTTAATAACAGCCAGTGGTGTTGGCATTTACTTCTATCCTCTCGTTATATTTGGCCCTATTATCATAGGCATGACCTTACAAATAGTATCTTGCATGCTATTTAATTTTACATCAAGAGTGTCACAACTCTACAATTTTGAGAAATATAATAATATTGAGAACGCAAAAACATTGTGCAAGCTAGTAGCAGAACGTATTGAATTTTTAAATAGTCGTATAACACTACTAAAAACAACACATAGACAAAGTGAACATGAACCTATTAAATTATTAGAGCAAGAACTTGAACACCTTGAAGGTTTACTAGAAGACTACACCCCTAATGTAACCCGGCGTGAGCTACTGGCTGCTGCATTCCACAAGGCATGTGAGAATTTATTAATTAACGATAATACATTAAGTAGTAATGATCAAAAACTTATTGAAAAGTGGCAATATTCAGTTTCACATAATAATATAACCCAGTTACTACAATCTAGCATTGAAGTTAATGGGCTAAGAGAAAGTATTATCAAAGAAGCCAATAAGAACTCTATATTTAGAGAATTAGATGAAGACAACTACAATGAACTCATCCATAATTTAGAAAATATCAGTTTAGATAAGGATGCTGAAGATGCAAACAATCTATCTGCATCTATCTCTGAGCTATTATCAGAAAAACAGTACCAATCATCAGCTAGAAACGAGTACAGCTATGAAGATATATATCAACAACTACTAAAGCATAAAGAAAGCAACTCATTAGAAGATTTTATCTCAGGCTTTATAGATATATTACCAGAAACAACATCTAATGAAATTAAGGCCTTAATAAAGGAAGATAATTTAAAGAAAATAGCCAAAACAATAAGAAAAATATCCAGTAAAAAAGACTTACCAACAGAAAGAACCTACACTTATCCAAGAACAAGAATAGCATATATAGCTTACTTAGTTAGTGATATGCTCACTTTTGGCATACTAAGCTTCTGCATAGGTTTAGTTAGTGCAGCTATGGAAAAACTAGGCATGAACTTCTCTAAAAACAAACTTTTTGATATAAAATCAATAACAAGCGCACTAAAAGAAGCCAATAGCACCTCCCACACCCTACTATCAGGATTAAACAGCAAAGCTGTCAACAACCAATCCAACACCGCAGTATATTTATTAAGAGGCCTTGAATACGCAGAAGCACAAGGCAAAGAAATAACCCAGCAACTAGCGAAAAAATCAGCTAGTGATAGCATCAGTCAACGCCTTGAACAAAATAACTGTAGATTAGAGATGAATGACTTTCATAATAACATGCAGCCAATAGTCAGCAAAACAATACAAAAGCTCAAACAAGAATCACAACTGCGAGAAAATAGAGAAATTTTAGATTACTTCACCTCCTATAATGAATGCAAAAATCCAAAAATAATACAAGAGTGTAGAAGCCTATATAGAGATTTAAATAGATTAAGTAAATTAGCTATATTACAGGATTATAAAGAACAGTTAGCTATGATAAATACGCATGCATTAGACCACGACAGTACACAAAGTCTGGCATCACTTGCACAAAACATTGCAGATACAGGAAAAAACATTAGCAATAGAAATTCAGTAGATAGATTAGCAGATAAATTAGCCAATAAACTTTTAGATAAAAGAACCATAGTAAAATCAAATGATATCTATGGTTTACAAATAGCCTTAATAGAAAAAATCGATAATCTAACCGAAGATTTAGCAAACAGAATAAATACTAGTATTGCAGCAGCAGATACATATCTTAAAACTAATGATGAGGCATTAAGCAATCTTGATACCGCAAAAGAAGTTCATAAAGTACTAGAGCAAACTTTACAAAACAGAAAAATTGAACTATACGAGAAAATTGAAAATATAAAAGCATTAGTCCTAGGAAATAGTAATGAGTATATTAGTGAACTGATATATAATTTTCATAGCAACCTTGATAAAATTCTTATGCATGTGAGCTTTATACCGCTAAGAGAAACATTAGATAAAATAAATAAGCTTGAAGAAAATTTAGAATCAGCACTTCATGAAAAACACCAATTAGCACTAAAACAAATAGTAGAGCTAAAAGAAGTTCAAAAATCAATTAACCAGCTTACAAAAAACAAAGGAGTAAGTGACCCTAGTAAGCAAAATGCGAAAATAACAGAACTTTATAGTCGCTCAGAAAGACTTAGAATTAACATAAAAGAAAATACAACAGTAAAAATAAACAAAAGTCCAAGACAGAAAAAGAAGCGGCACTAACACGCAGCCAATACTTGCTCTTTGTTTAAACATACATTCGCACTATCAGACATAAAGCCATTGTTATCAGCAATAAAAATACGACGCGGCACCACAACATCACAATTAATATGAGCTATAATATTTTGCACCCTTTGCGTATCAGCAGGCATACTAACAAATAACTCACCCTCTGGTTTAGCTTTAAAAGCTTCTATTACCCGACATTCATCGGCTACGGTGTTTACAGGATAATAATTCAAACAACCATTAGGACTTAGTATACCTATACAATCTGTACTTCTAAAATGTGCGGGCAAACGTTTTTGCTGAGTTTGCTCATCATAATCAAGAACAACTACTTTTGGCGATAGTTGCTCAGACGCATCCACACCTGGCAGAGGTTGTAAACGTGGTAACTCAAAGAGACTAAATGTTGGTGAAGAACTTTGCTGTACCTGCTTATGCTTTGCCAAGCGATTTCTTTGTGCTTTAGCATAAAAACCTTCAACACATAGAGCAAATACATCTTGGTTTTTAAATAATCCACGCTGTGAGAGAAGGCCTTCACGACCCTTCTGCGCCTGCTTACGATAACTATCAAGTTTAGCAGCAACATAGTTAGATTTATTAGATTGAAAAGGCCTATGTGAAAGACTATTAACAATTTGCTGCGTTTCTTTCTCTGATTTTAGTAAGGTGTAGTATTGCTCCAGAGCATTGGTATCTCTTCTATGTGCTGCAGCATTTATCAAACCCTGTCTTAGCGCATTATCCAGCCAAGACATAGCCATTTTTTCAGCATTATTAATATCTTCCAAACTATCCAGCAATCCAGAAATTTGTTGATAATTGACTATTTTTGTAGACATAGTGCTATCATGACCCAACGAACCGAGGACACTTTGCCACTGAAAAAGCACTTGCACAAAGGCATCTTCAAGCCGCTGCATACAATTTTCGTACAACAACAATACTGGTGGACGTGTAAACAAGGCTAACCAATGAGTATCAGATGCATCATCTAGTTGTTGCTGGGCCACTGCAGATATAAAACCTTTACCACTAAATATATCATAAAAGACTTTTTTACACTGATCTTGCTCTATCCATAACTTCCATGCCTGCTTTTCAAAATAGCACTCCATAGCATAAATAATAGCATCAATAGCCGCTGCATATTCAGCCGCATCTTTTTTTCTTCTCTCCGTGAGCTGCAACATTTTCTCTAATACACTACCAGGCATCAACAGCGAGTGTGAGACTGCACCGATTTCATTATAACTCATATTAAACCCATAATAGCTTTATTTGATGCTAACATATAGCCGGCGTGTCTACAAGCATATACACCCCCTACGATTAACACATTATTTTATGCAATATCATACACATAAGCTATAACCTATATATAAGCACCACGGTAAAAACAAATGCACAACGATGATAAGCCATTACGAGAAATTAAAGTTATTTTTAATGGAACCTGCGCCATTCCTCGCTATCTAGAGCTACAGCACAGAGATAAGCACAACAGAGATATTGGCATCAATATTCATTACGACCATGTATTTGATTGTATCAACCAAGCATATATACCACAGCTAGATATACAAACACGTATTCTAAAGCTAAGCATACATATACGTAAACTTAATGAACGCATGAGAAAATTAAATATACTCGTAAAAAGTAAAGAAACAATGATAGCAGCAAAAAAACAGGCAAAAAAAGAGATTGCTAGCTTAACTAAAACACTTAACATGAGAACAGCTGAGAGCGAACAGCTGAAAAAAAGCATACGCAGCAATAGCGCCGATCAATATTTCGACCAATTACAAGAAAGCACAATAGCCAATAGCAGAGTAGTTTTTGGCAGTTATAGAGGACCAGGAACAAATGAAAAAAACCAAATATACGATGCCTGCTTTGGACAATCCATGGCTAAAAGAAGTAAAAAAGTTGCGCAAGATATATACGAATGCCTATTAGCAAATACAGCACAAGACCCTCTACCCATTGTTAATATACAAGGATTTAGTAGAGGCGCCTATACCACATTACTTGTTGCTGAAAGACTAAATTTTTTAATAGCCAATGGCAATAAAAAAATAGATGAAGAGCTATCTGACCAACTACAAGAAATGAAAGAAAATACGAGAAGCGATGAGGCAACACAGGCAATAAAAACATTAGAATCTAAAATAGCAGATAGAAAAGCAAACGCATTACAACTCAAAACTCGCCCCATAACCTTAAACGCAACAGCAAATGATCCAATCCCAGGACTAGGCTCTACCCGTGCAGCAGGTATATTTAATTTTGACAGAGATGATAATAATGTCAGCAACAATATCTTCACGCATTATAATACTGGCCATGATACACTTGGATTTCAAGGTGAATGCCAAAATCAAATATGGACCAGCCTAAGTGGTAGCAATAAAAATCAACAAGTACAAAGTGGTTATATAGCACATGGCAGCTTACAAAAGCCTGTAATAACAGGAAAAGAGACCACTATGCTTGATAAAGCATTTTGTGGATTACAAGCAAAAGAAAACAACATACCTAAGTATTTTCATCCCTATACAATACCAGGACTGTTCACTATTGGCATGTGTGGAAAAAATATAGATCAAAGCTACAAAGATGACCCCCAAGCAGCAGTAAAACTCAAGAAAAAGATAGTGTCATATTATAATAAAAAGATACACCAATACAACAGCGCTATGCGCAAAAAACATAATAAAAAATTCAAAGATATACCTGATATTCAGATACCTACTGCAAAAGACATGGTACTTATAAATAGCTTTATGGCAGAAACGCTTACTATTCAAAAACAAGTTATGCGTAATATTGCCAGAGCAAATACCAGCGGCAAGCTAAGCGATATTATCAATAATAATAGTATAGAATTTGCACATAAAAGAAGCCGTGAAGCATTTATCACTGACAGCAGCAATACTCCAACAGCATATGAAACTGAATATTATCTTGGCAATCTTAATCGCAGTGCTGTTACTAAAAAATTAATAGAAACACGATGGAATGATGCTATCGCATCAGGAGCTGCGCTTGAATCAGACATATTTAGCAATGACCCACAGGCATATACCAACAAAAAAGAAATGAGTTTTCTAGCAAACCTACTGCTAGAACCACTACAAAGACTTATGTACTGCCTCATAACCAACCAAAACACCCTAACTAAAAAGATAAAACGTAATGATGCCTTAAAAATTCAAATTAAAACATCTATCCATGAAATAAAAAAATCCATACTCCTAAAAACCAGCCAACGCCTAGGAAAAATGGATGATAATAGCAATACCCTCAATCAAATAAGCTGTGAACTTAACAAAAAAATAGGAAAACTTGAGACTATAACACCCTATCTAGCCATTAAAGGTAAAGGCATGCTAACAAAAGCTAGATCATATGAAAAAGATATATACGACTATCTTAAAGAAATTCCAGAACTAACTGCAACATTAGCCGTAAAAGATGAATGTACAATATTAGTAAATACTGTTAAACATAGCCTTGAGGAACTTGACGGCTTATACCAAAAACTGCATATGACCCAAGAAGTTTCTAAGAATAAATCAGAAAGAATTATTAAACAGTTTTGTGATGAAACATCACTGACCCTCAAAGAAGTAGCACAAGTAATCCCTAATTCCGAGGATATTCTAAGTGAGGCCATAACACAAATAGACAATATAGCCATGAGGGTTGCTCCCCATAACATATCAAACACCATCTTTTCTGGCTGCTATGCAGCTATGGAAAAAATAAACCATATGCAAGAGAGTAAAGAAGAAAAAGAGGATTTATTCAATATTACTATTGACCAATTAAAGCTTGTAGCAGCTGAATTTGCCAGCTTACAAAAAAATATACCAGCAAACTTACTAAACCAATATCAGCAAACTACCCGCAGTCTACAGTATAGAGTAAAGGCAATAGAAAACTTAAAAAATGCTAGTAGCAGTGTCAAAAACATAAAAAATATTTGTCACACTGCCCTACAGCGCACAATTGATGATACCAAAAAATTAAACCAAACGCAGCTAGGCGCCGATATAGACAAAATATATAAAGACTCAAAAAGGATTTATAAAGGACTAGTTAATATAAATAAAAAAATAAACAAGGCCTTTATAGAACTAACTAAAGCCTACGCCAACTTAAAAAAATATATCAACAGCAAATTAGCATATGCACAAAAACATTTAAATAAATTCCTAAAAAAATTATGCAGATACTTTAATTCTGTCAGTTTATTTCTCAAGAAATTTACCACTTGCAAGAAAGTAAGAAATAATAAGCAACGTAAAAAAGCTAAACCCTCAGCAGCAACTTCTTTATTACCTATCAGTACATTCAAATATACAGTTAGGAACAGCAATACAACACAAACATATGTTACTAAGCCGACAAGAAAAATGTAAATAATTTATGCTAGAACCCAAGAACCAGGGTTAGCAACCAACTTATCCACCAGCATTTTATTCATTTTATGACCACTACAGTAGCCTATAAATTCTGCAGATAAAGCATTACCTAATAAGGCCAAATCACCTATTGCATCTAAAATTTTATGCGTTACTGGTTCATCATGATAACGCAGTGGTGGATTAACAATACTCTGGCTATCAAAACCAACAGCATTATGTAAGCTTGCCCCTTTAGCCAGATTATTTTTTTGTAGATACTCAACTTCCTCAACAAACCCAAAAGTTCTAGCTCTACTAACAGTCTTATCGTAAGAATCAATACACATATCAATAGTTTTTCTTTGATTACTAGCTATAAAAGCAGGATGGGCAAAATCTATCTCCATAGACAATTTGAAGCCATCATAAGGTAGCAGCTTACAATATTTCTTACCATCGCTGACTTCGATAGGATCCAAAACCTTAACCACAGACTTATAAGCATCTTGCTCAACAATACCTGCAGATCTAAGCATAAAGACAAAAGGAGCAGAACTACCATCCATGATAGGCACTTCTGGACCATCAATCTCAATAAGCAGATTATCAAGCTGTAGCCCGGCAACTGCAGATAACAAGTGTTCAACAGTAGCAATTTTGTATTGCTCATGCTCTAAGCACGTACACAAGCGTGTATCTGTCACATAGGTATGCAATGCAGGAATAAGCACATTTTTCTTAGTATCTATTCTCTTAAACACCACACCATGATTTTCAGCAGCAGGACAAATACGTATATTAACTTCTACACCTGAGTGTAGGCCTACACCTGATAGCGATACCGCATGAGCAACAGTTCTTTGCCGAGTAGGCAACAATCTAGACACCGCTTTCGGCATCACTTTCTTGACGTCTAAGAAAAGCAGGTATATCTAAGTAAGTACTATCCTCATCATCAGAACTTGCTACAGTTTTATTAGTGTCTTTCTCACTAGACTTAAGCCTAGTAATGGTAGGCCGGTCGAAACTTTTCCATTCTGAGCTACCTGAGGTTGGCGAGCTTGATCTTAGCGCATTAAGTTTTTCTTGCACAGCTTTTTTCTCTACAACTGGAGGCTCTGCTGGTGCTTCAGTCTGATCTAAACCTGTAACCACAACAGTCACATGCATCTCATCAACCATCTCAGGATCTATAGCAGTACCAACTACAACTGTAGCCTGCTCAGAAGTGAAGCTTCTAATTGTATCACCGACAACCTCAAATTCACCTATAGACATATCTGAACCCGCAGTAATGTTTACCAAGACACCCTTAGCACCTGACAAATCGATATCTTCTAGTAGCGGACTTGATACGGCAAGATTAGCAGCTGACTTAGCCCTATCATCGCCCTTAGCGCTTCCTGTACCCATCATAGCCATACCCATCTCTGACATGACAGCACGAACGTCAGCAAAGTCAACATTAATGAGACCTGGCTGTGTGATAAGATTAGCAACACCTTCAACAGCGCCTTGAAGAACAGCATTAGCAGCACGGAACGCACTCAATAAAGTCACAGACTTACCAAGAACACTTAGTAATTTATTGTTAGGAATAATAATCAACGAATCGACATGTTTAGATAATTCGACTATACCAACCTCAGCATAATCCATACGTTTTTTACCCTCGAATACAAAAGGTTTTGTCACTACTGCAACGGTTAAAATACCCATTTCTTTAGCAATCTCAGCAACAACAGGAGCACCACCAGTACCAGTTCCACCGCCCATTCCAGCAGTGATAAATAACATATCAGTACCAGCAATAGCTTGCTTTATCTGCTCTTGTGTTTCACAAGCAGCCTGACGACCAACATCAGGATTTGCACCAGCACCTAGACCTTTGGTGATCTCTTGGCCTAATTGTATATTCATATGTGCTTTTGATCGCTGTAAAGCCTGTAAATCAGTATTTGCACACAAAAATGTCACACCATGTATTTTCTCATTTATCATGTGCTCAATGGCATTAGAACCACCGCCACCAACACCAAGTACTTTAATATTAGCGACTTGCTGATTTTCTTCACCTAAACCCAATGACATGTTTATCTCCTTTCATAGTGCAGTGCCAGAATATCGAATTTATAGATGATACTCAAGCCAAATTTTAACTTTTTGCCAAAATCTCATAAAGCTTCCGCCTCTGATATCAGCTAAACTATCGTGACCATGACAACCTTGCAGTATCAAACCCACAGCAGTAGCATAGCGTGGGCTATACAATTCCTTAGGCACGCCTTCCTGTGACGGTTCAGCTACCCGGGCAGTTTGCCCTAAGACTCTCTCTGCCAATTGTTTCACTCCAGGCACCAATGAAGCACCTCCAGTAAGCACCACTCCCCCGGGAATAGATGCATCAAAACCTTGTCTATGCAGAACATTAGACACGAGGGCAAAAATCTCATGATAGCGCGCTTCAACAACTTCTAGTAAATCAGTATGCATAATTTTTTGTGGAGGCGTCCCCGAAAGTGTAGCCACTTCAATAGTCTGATCTCTTTCCACACAATCAACAGCAGCAACACCATGCTGCAATTTGACTTCTTCTGCAGCGTTAGGCGGTGTGCGCAAAGCCATAGCAATATCATTTGTCACATGATCGCCTGCGACGGGTATTGCATCCACATACTGTATACTACCCTTAGTATACACAGCAATATCCGTAGTACCGCCACCGATATCAAGTACACAAACCCCTAAATCTTTTTCATCTCTTGAGAGCACAGAATACCCTGAAGCAAGCTGTTCTAACACAACTCTTTGTGCCACCAAACCACTTTTCTCAACACACTTAACAATATTTTGTAAAGCGCTGTTTGAGCAGGTAACCATCAAAACCCTTACTTCCAAGCGCACCCCGGCCATACCAACAGGATTTTCAACACCTGTTTGCTCATCGACTATAAACTCTTGTGGCAAAACATGTAATATAGTCTGATTTGATGGCACGGCAACTGCTTTTGCAGCTTCAATAACCCTATCAACATCTGATTGTTGTATCTCACTCTGACCAACTGCAACTATACCATTGGAACGTATAGCTTGAATATGATTACCTGAAATACCGACTATAACATCCTTCACCAGCACACTACTGGCTTCTTTTACTTGCTTTGTCACTGAACGAATGGAATCAACAGTGGCGTCAATATCAACCACCATACCACGTGATAAGCCTCTGCATGGGCAAGTAGCATGAGCAGTCACATTTAGCTGACGCTCTCCTTTTGGATCATAGCTTGCAAGAATCATGGTAACTTTAGTAGTACCAATATCTAAACAGGCAACAGGTAACGATAATGACATATTTATCTATATTCAAGCATGGTTGATATTGTTATATAAAAACCGACCTGACGCAAGTAGATACGCCATAATATCTGTGAAAACATGCAGGCAGCAACTAAACACAAACTAGCTAGAGAGCATATCAACCACTATTTTTCTTGTGACTGAAAGCGTTCTTATATCGAAAATCAAACACTTGATTCGACGCATCAGCATAAGAATGCCATTTGTCTGCCACCAATAAAAATCGCTGTAAACGCTTTGACAAAGCAACAAATCCTAATTTTAGTTTAATATTACCATTAAACTCCAACTCCCAACCACTGTGCTGGTGATAGCGCACTACCCGCAACCTTTGTAGCCATGCATGATTATAAGAAGAAATAGATTTCCAAAACATATACACTTGTTTTATTTGCTCATCTGGCGCATAAACTTTCGGAAGAGATACGTGGCATTTTTCAGGCTTAACGCGCATTAAAGTACCATCTTCATCTAGCATTCGCTGCGCATCTACAACCTGCATAATAGGTTTGCGCACTGTAAAGAATAACCACCATCTACCAGGATATTGACGTTTTACCTTCACAGATCTTATCCAGCCTGTATTTTCAAGCTTTGCCACAACAGCAGAGTCGCTAGAAAAATAAGACATAGCGTCTATTTTTACCAGTGCTTTTTTCAGTAAACCCTTCGGTAGACTTTGCGTATCCCCAACAACTAAAACTTCTCTAAGTGGCATTAGGTATGGCATGTTTACAAACATCCAAGAACCAAAAAAAACCATGACTAGAACAACCCATTTCAGTGCGCGCATAACCGATAATAGCAATAACCCACTCACATGCTAGTGCCAATCTCAAGCTTTGACAAGTATTAGCGACAATATTACGGAAAATTTTAACCTGTAAACACAATTGATCATAGCGAGCAGAGACATAAAGTGTTATTATGCATACAAGCAAACGTTAATGGATAACATGTCAGAGCAAGAACAACTACTACAACACCTAAATGAAAAACAACGCGAAGCTGTGTCACAGCCCCCAGGCCATCAGCGCATCATAGCTGGCGCAGGCAGCGGAAAAACCAGAGTACTAGTACACCGCATCGCATGGCTAGTGAAAGTTTGGAATATTCCAGCACAAGCAATATTAGCGGTAACTTTCACTAATAAAGCAGCAAATGCCATGCGCACAAGGGTTGAAGAACTACTTGGCGAACAACTTTACGGTATATGGCTAGGCACCTTTCACAGTATCTGCCATCGCATACTACGCATGCATCACAGTAGCTGCAACCTAGACCCACAGTTTCAAGTTATTGACCAAGACGACCAACTTCGCCTAATAAAAAAAATACAACTTAGTGCTAACATTGATGATAAGATTTATCCCGCCAAAAAAACCCAGTATTACATCAACCAACATAAAGATCATGGCATTAGAGCTGAAAATGCCAGCGCTGAATCTGAGCACAATAATGTTTTACAGCAAGTATACGCCACGTATGAGAAAAACTGCCAACGAAGCCATTTAGTTGACTTTAACGAATTAATTTTAAAAGTGGTAGAGTCATTACAAAGCAACCAATCACTGCGTGAGCATTTACAGGCACAGTTTCGCTATATTCTAGTAGATGAGTTTCAAGACACTAACCAGCTACAGTATAAGTTGATTCAAATCTTAGCAGGCAGCAGCAATTACATCAGCATAGTTGGAGACGATGACCAGTCCATCTACAGCTGGCGTGGCGCTGAGATAGAAAATATTCGCTCCTTCAACAGGGAATTTCCTGACGCAACAACTATTAAACTGGAACAAAATTATCGCTCCACAGACCATATATTACAAGCAGCCAATGCTATCATTGCTAACAACCAAGATAGAATTGGTAAAGATCTATGGACCGAGCAAGGCCCTGGTAATAAAATACAATTATTGTGCGCATATAACGAACATGAAGAAGCAAGATATGTAACAGAGAACATTGCCAACAACTTCAATAAAGGCCAGGCATACCGGGAAAATGCTGTTCTATATAGATCAAACGCTCAATCTAGGGTCATTGAAGAACAACTTACCAGAGCAGGTATACCCTATATCATTTTTGGTGGATTACGCTTTTTTGAACGCGCCGAAATTAAAGATACCCTAGCCTACTTACGCCTACTCGTACATCCAGATGATGATAGTGCTTTTGAACGTATTATTAATATACCACCACGTGGTATTGGTGCAGCCAGTGTAGACAAAATACGCAGTCACGCTCAGCAACAAAATATCAGCATGTGGGAGAGTTCACAACAACATGTAAATAGTAATAATAGCAGTAAAAGACTACGTGATGCCCTAGCAGAATTCATGGCAATATTTAACAATATAAAACCAAAAGGCTCAAGCTACACACTAGCCGAACTGGTCGAGCATATATTACAAATAACTGGACTTATTCAATACCAGCAAAAGAATTATCCTGAGCAGGCCAAAAACAAGCTGGAAAACCTACAAGAGCTCATCAACGCCCTACAGCAATATGAGAACCAACATGAAAACACCAGCACACTGCTACTAGCTTCACAATTTATCGCTGAAATCACTATCGACAACAGAAATCCAAAAGAAAAAGAATCACAACAAGATCAAGTACAATTAATGACACTACATACCGCGAAAGGACTTGAGTTTAAGCATGTATATCTTACAGGGTTAGAAGAAGGTCTTTTTCCCCACAAAATGGCATTACAAGATGGCAGAGAACTAGAAGAAGAGCGACGACTATGCTATGTAGGCATGACCAGAGCCATGGAAACATTGCATATTAGTTATGCTGAAAATCGCCGCCTATATCAGCAAGAACAATACCAAATGCGCTCTAGATTTTTACAAGAACTACCAGAAAAACATGTTGCCCATGTAAGCACATCATTACAACAAAACCACAACCCTACCCGCTTATACCCTAAACAATGGCCGCTTGGATCACAAGTAAAGCATCCTAGCTTCGGTGAAGGCACCATTTTAAATGTTGAAGGACAGGGACCACAGTGCAGGATACAAGTTAGATTCAGAGATTGTGGCGTCAAATGGCTTATCGCAGAATATGCAAAACTTGAGCCTTGTAACTAATATTTTCTTCCTAAGCTATACAACAACCAAGAACTAAACAAGATAATACTGAGCAGATAAGCTAGTATATTCCACCACAAAAACGTCCAGCCCATAAAAGCATATACGGCAGCCTCACATGGTGCAAAACGATAAAAATTCTGCAGAAAAGTATATAGAAAACATGGAAGATACTGCGGCGCATTGATGAAGTTACAACTACCACTAATTAAATGTTGCTGATATAGATAAAACTGCCACACTGCTGCTGATAAACCCATTAACAACATAGCCCCCAAGGTACTAACCCATAACCACTTAGCAGGTTTAGTATATAACGCGAAACCAGCAAAAACAGCCAAACAAAACATCCACAGCCTTTGTAAAACACACAACTCACACATTGGATGATCCCAGAAAAAATCTACGACAAAACCAAAGAACAATAATCCTAAAAAATACCCAACACAGAGCAACAACACCCCTTCAGAAGACTTTGTATATGCAAGCAATGCCAAAATAAACTAACCAATCAATATTATGTTAGCCCACTCTAACAAGAATCTAAAATCCTGACAAGCCCATACTATAAAGATTAGCAAAACAATGAAACTAGCCATAACAAAACAAATATGTTAATATACGCCCCTAAAAGCAAACAGGAGTAATGCTATGACTAACAGCAAAGAAACGCATACCAAAGAAGGCCCAGCAACTAAAACAAGCGACTTAGAATCTTTAGCAAGCGATAAACTTTTCAAGAAAGCACCAAAGGCTGCAAAAGAACAATCAGAGCCGAAAGCCAACGACGACAACAAAGAAATCGATGCTCTGAAAGCTGAGATAGAGCAACTAAAAGTCCAGCATAAAGAAGCCATACAACAACAAAAAATACAGCACCATGCTGATATCGATAACATGAGGAAAATTCACAAACGTGAAGAAGAGAAGGCAAGAAATTTTGGCATACAAAACTTAGCCAAAGATTTACTTAATATTGCTGATGCCCTACACCAAGGCATTTCATCATGTCCTGAAGAACATAAACAAGGTTTAGAGATGATATTACAAATATTTGAAAAAACTCTACAACAGCATGATATTCTAACCATAGCACCTAAACGCGGTGATGCATACAATCACCACGTACATGAAGCCATGGTAACCCAACCAAGCAACGAAGTGGCTGATAATCACATCTTACAAATAGTACAAAATGGGTACCAAATAAAAGAACGCATATTACGTCCTGCACGTGTGATTGTAGCAAAAAACACAGAAAAATAGATAAAAAGTTAATTTTGCTCTTGAAAAATACACAATCACACCCAAGTCAATAACAAGGGCTAATTATGCAAACAATACAATATAGGAGTTATTTATCATGGCATCATCTAGCGGTATAACGATCGGTATCGATCTTGGAACAACAAACTCATGCGTAGCCGTTATGGAAAAAGGCGGCCAAACTAAGGTCATTGAAAATCAAGAAGGCGCACGCACAACACCATCTTATGTCTGCGTATCACAAGATAATGAAATTATATGTGGTCAAGTAGCAAAGCGACAAGCTGTTACCAATCCAGACAACACCCTGTATGCAACAAAACGTTACATGGGACACAAAGAAAAAGATAAAGTCGTACAAGACGCTAAAGTTTCCTACAGAATCAAACCTGCAAAAAACGGAGATGTACGCTTCGTTGTAGATTATCAAGGTAAAGAAGAGCTTTGGTCACCTGAGAAAGTAGGCTCTATCATCCTACAAAAGATGAAAAATGTAGCTGAAAACTATCTAGGACAAACTGTAGATAGCGCAGTTATCACTGTACCGGCTTATTTCAATGATGCACAAAGACAAGCGACAAAAGACGCGGGTAAAATAGCTG